>DATLPT010000192.1:0-5876 GCA_035535635.1 Lapillicoccus sp.
CGGCGTCCACCCCGACGGCACAAAGGACGTGTGAAGCTCCTTCTCGGTGAGTCCCGAGACCTTGGCCCGCACCACCGCGCGATAGAAGTCCAGGTACTCGAGCAGCACCTCACGGCGGTCGTCGCGCGGGTGGGTCGGTTCCGGGAACTCCATCACGTCGCGTCGAGGCGAGCCAGCTCCGCCGGAATGTCCCATCCCATCTCGGGCCACGTCGGCGCCATGTCCGCCAAGGCGTTGAGGAGCAGCTGCTGCACGGCGTACCGGGCGTACCACTTCTTGTTGGCCGGCACGACGTACCAGGGGGCCCCCTTGGTCGAGGTCTTCGTGAGCGCGGCCTGGTACGCCTCCATGTAATCGTCCCAGTGGAGCCGCTCGTCGATGTCGCCGGGGTTGTACTTGTAGTGCTTGTCCGGCCGTTCCAGCCGCCTTCTCAGTCGCGCCTTCTGCTCGTCGCTGGAGATGTGGGTCATCACCTTCACGATGCGGGTACCGGACGCGATGACCTCGCGCTCGAAGGCGTTGATCTCGGCGTACCGCTTCGACCACTCGGATCTCGGCACCAGGTCGTGGACCCGGACCACGAGAACGTCCTCGTAGTGTGAGCGGTCGAAGACCCCGATCTTCCCGGGGCCGGGTAGGGCGTTACGGATCCGCCACAGGAAGTCGTGCCTCCGCTCCTCGGCGGTGGGTGCCTTGAACGCCGTCGCCCGGATGCCTTCCGGGTCGATCTGGCTCACCACGTGACGCATGAGGCCGCCCTTGCCGGACGTGTCCAACCCCTGCACGACCAACAGCAGGGACCGCTGTCCGCCACCCTTCGACTCGGCGTACAGCTTCTCCTGCCAGTCGCCCAGCTCGGGCGCGTGCTCCGCCAACGCCTTCTGTCCCGCGGACTTCCCACCGTTGAACCCTGGAGTGCTCTCGCAGTCGACATCTTCCAGACGGAAGCCGCGGTCGACACGGAGAAGTTCTTCGATAGGGGCGGCGGGGAGGTCCTTCGCCTTCTTCGAGCCCGGCTTCGACTTCTTCGCGGTTGCCTTCGCCTTCGTCACCTTCGCCTTGGACTTCGCCATGTCGGCCATCCTGCCCGTGGCTGCGACCCGCCGCACGGATACTCATGGGATGCGCGTGTTGCTCGCCGACCTGCCCGGCGCGGACAGTCTCATCCTCGGCGCGCCCGTGGACGACGCGTCGCTGGCCGCGCTCTACACGGCCCAGCCGCGGCCCGGCCCCTGGGTGCGGGCCAACTTCGCGACCAGCCTCGACGGCGCGATCACCGGTCCCGACGGCAAGTCGGGGTCGATCAACTCGGCCGCGGACCATGTCGTCTTCGAGCTGCTACGAGCCCTCAGTGACGTTGTGGTCGTGGGCGCGGGCACGCTGAGGTCCGAGGGCTATACCGCGTTGACCGTGCAGGATCGTTGGCGGACAACGCGGTCCGACCTCGGGATCGCCTCGGCCCTTCGGCTGGTCTGCGTGTCGAACTCGGGTCAGGTACCTCCTCGCCTCCGAGCGGCGTCGCCAGGCGCGGTCCTGCTGGCGACGCATTCCGGCTCTCGCGGCCTCGCCGAGGCGCGGGAGATGCTCGGCGAGCAGCAGGTGCTCGTCTGTGGCAAAGACGCGGTCGACGACCGCCTGCTGGTCTCGCTGCTCGCGGAGCGCGGCTGGAACCGGATCCTGTCCGAAGGTGGTCCGCACCTGGCCAGCTCGATGGTCGCGGCGGCCGTGCTCGACGAGGTATGCCTCTCGCTCACTCCCTGGGTCGTTGGCGGCGGCGGTCCTCGGATGACCACCGCTGCGGCCACCCGAACCGGTTACGTTCCGCACGTGCTCGTCGAGGAGGACGGCACCGTGATGGGCCGGTGGTTCCGCTCCGAGACGCGCTAGGCGGTCAGGAAGGCGGCCAGCACCCGCTCCCAGCGAGCCGAGTCCAGGTTCCACTCCTTGCAGTGCCGGGCGGTGTCCCAGCGCTCGAGAGTCACGACGTCCGGACGGGCCTCGGCCAGCGCGATGGAGGGTCCGGCCGGGACGAACTCGTCGTCCACCGAGTGCTGGATGAGGATCCGGTGCCGGATCTCGTCGGCGCGCTCCACCCAGTTGGTCAGCGCGACGTCGACCGGGTCGTGGACGCCGACGAGGTGACGCGTCGCCCGCCGACCCATGACCAACGTGCCGAGGTCGCGCAGCGGCGGCGGGATGTGGTGGAGCTTGGCGTGATGGGCCAGCACGTCGCCCCAGTCGACGACGGGAGCGTCGAGGAACACGCCCTCGACGAAGTCGCCGGTGTTGGTCTGGTGCAGGCTCTGGAGGATCACCGCTCCGCCCATCGACCAGCCACCCAGCACCGCTCCGGTCGCGCCGGACGCCGCCGCATACTCGAGAGCCGACTCGACGTCCCGCCACTCGCTCAGCCCGAGGTTGTACCGGCCGTCAGGCGCCGGCGGCGCGGTCGGGTCGTTGCGGTAGGTGACGACGAGGCAGGTGAACCCGAGCTGCAGGAGGACCGGCAGGGCGCGGAGGCACTCCTCCCGGCGAGCGGCCCGGCCGTGGACGAGGATCGCCCAGCGACCGTTGGCGCGGCGCGGTTCGAGCAGCCACGCGGGCATGGGCCCGAGCTCGCCGTCGACGGCGACGTCCCGGTACGGGAGGCCCATGCTCGTCAGCGGGTCGGTCCAGTAGTAGTACTGGTTCCAGCGGGCCGGCCCCGGGCGGAGCTCACCCTTGTCCACGGAGACCAGCCGGCGCACCACCGTTGCGGCGGCATCGTCCCGCTCGAGGATGTCGCCGACCCGGGCGTGCCCGGCGCCGCCGTCGAGCCATACCCCGTACCGGCCGGGGATGACCGTCTCCGGGCTGACCGCGAAGGTCACTCGGTCCGCTGCGACGTCGAGGATCTCGGTGTCGTCCGGACGGCGGTGGTCGGGGGTGAGGACCTTACGGGCGAAGTAGGTCGCCGTCGCCAGCGACCCGCTGACGGCGGCGCCGACGACGGCCATCCCGCCGGCTCCGGCGACTCGCATCACCCGTTGCGCCGTAGCGGGGTCGACGCGGGCCGGGGACACGCCGCTCATCGTCTCAGGTGCTCCCGCCCCGACCCTTCGCCGTGGCCGGTCCGATCCCGCCGCGCCCCGTCGAGAGGCCAATTTTGGTCGTTCTCAGAGCGCCAGAACGACCAAACCTGGCCTCTCGGCAGCAGGGGGCCAGGCGGCGTGGAGCGGTGGCGTCGGTAGGTTGGCGCCGTGAAGCAGCCCGTCGATCTGCCGGTCCAGCCCATGCTCGCCAAGGCGGTCAAGGAGGTGCCGGCGGCCGACAGTGTCCCGGGCGGCCTGGTCTATGAGCCGAAGTGGGACGGGTTCCGCTGCGTGGTCGTGCGCGACGGCGAAGAGGTGGAACTGGCCAGCCGGGGCAGCCGCCCGCTCACGCCATACTTCCCGGAGGTCGTCGAGAACGTGCGGCGGCTACTTCCGACCACGTGCGTCGTCGACGCCGAGATCGTCGTGCGCAGCGGCCCGCGCGGTGAGGAGCGGCTCCAGTGGGAGCACCTCTCGCAGCGCATCCACCCCGCTGAGTCGCGGATCCGCAAGCTCGCCCAGGAGACGCCGGCTGAACTGGTCTGCTTCGACCTGCTGGCGCTGGGCGAGGAGTCGCTGATGGAGCTGCCGTTCCGGGAGCGCCGCTCACGACTCGAGAAGGCCCTGAAGAAGCTGAAAGACGACGACCCGATCCACCTCACCCAAGTGACGACCGACGCCGACGTCGCGCGAGGCTGGTTCGAACGGTTCGAGGGCGCCGGACTCGACGGCGTGGTCGCCAAGCCGCTCGAGGAGGCATACGCCCCCGGCAAGCGAACCATGTTGAAGATCAAGCACGCCCGCACTGCCGACGCCGTGGTCTACGGGTACCGGATCCACAAGTCCGGTCAGGGCGTCGGGTCCTTGCTGCTCGGTCTGTACACCGACGTCGACGGCCAGGACAAGCTCGTCGGTGTCGGCGGGATCGCGGCGTTCACCCAGAAGCGACGAGTGGAGCTCGTCGACGAGTTCGAGCCGCTGGTGATCCGCGACGACGAGGGCAACCCGATGGCCGCGGAGACCGACCGCTCGCGGTTCTCCTCCGCCAAGGACGTCTCATACGTCCCGGTCCGGCCGGAGCGCGTCGTCGAGGTGGCCTTCGACCAGATGGAGGGTATGCGGTTCCGACACGCCGTGACGTTCCTGCGCTGGCGACCGGACCGGGAGCCGACGTCCTGCCGGCTCGATCAGGTTGAACGAGCACCCGCATACGACCTGGCCGAGGTCCTCACCTCCGGCTGAAGAGGCTTACCGGCGCCGCCTCCGGTGCGGCGAGTCCCAGCCCCCGAGCGGCTCCTCGGGGTTGTCGCGCAGGTAGCCGCCCTCGTCCGGCAGGTACTCCGCGTCGTCCTCGTACTTCTTCTTCGAGGGCTGCACCCGCGGCGGTTCGCCCGGCATCTTCGG
Source organism: Lapillicoccus sp. (assembly GCA_035535635.1). GTDB lineage: Bacteria > Actinomycetota > Actinomycetes > Actinomycetales > Dermatophilaceae > Lapillicoccus. Next base: position 4,476 of record DATLPT010000192.1, read on the forward strand.
ATAGTCGGGCGGGAAGTTGAGCTCGGGCAGGCCGTCGGCGACGTCGCGCTCCCACCACTCCAGGGCGCCCTCGATGGTGCCGACCGATTCGGGCATCGACGCCCACGGATCCTCGGACTCGGCGACGATCCTCGGCACCGTACGGACGGTGAAGTCCGTGGGGGTGACGTCGGTGAGGTCGTCCCACGCCACGGGCATGCTCACCGGCGCACCGGGAATCGGGCGCGGGCTGAACGCCGACGCGATGGTCCGGTCGCGGTTGGCCTGGTTGAAGTCGACGAAGACCTTCTCGCCGCGCTCCTCCTTCCACCACGACGTCGTGACCAGGTCGGGGAGCCGCCGCTCCAGCTCCCGGGCGACGGCAATGACGCCGTGCCGGACGTCGAGGAACTCGTGGGTCGGCTTGATCCGCGCGTGCACGTGGACGCCCCGGTTGCCCGAGGTCTTCGCGTATGCGGTGAGATCCAGCTCCGCGAGGACCTCGCGGAGGGCGAGGGCCGCGATCGCGGCGTCGTGGAAGTCGCGGCCAGGCTGCGGGTCGAGGTCGATGCGCAGCTCGTCGGGGTTGTCGGTGTCGCCCTTCGTGCCCGTCACGCTCACCGGCCAGGAGTGGATCGTGATGGTGTTCATCTGAACCGCCCACACGGCGACGGCCAGCTCGTTCAAAACCAGCTGGGGGTGCTTGCGGCCGGAGGGATAGGTCAGGGTGACCGTCTGCGCATACTCCGGGACTCCGCGCGGCGGGTTCTTGGCGAAGAACTCCTCGCCGTCGATCCCCGTGGGGAACCGCTGCAGCGTGATGGGCCGCCGTCCCACGATCGGCATGAACCAGGACCCGACCCGCACGAAGTACTCCGCCAGCTCGAGCTTCGTGATGCCGGTTCCCGGCCAGAGCTCCCGCTCCGGACTCGAGATGCGCACATCCCGCGCGCCCTCGGGACCCGGGACCTCCACCGTCGTCGCGTCCTTCGCGGCCATACGGGCCAGCGTAGACAGAGACCTGCCCGAGAATCTTGACCCGGTGTTTACCTCGTATGCCTCGCGCCACGTCAGGAGGCCCGGCTAGGTTTCTGCGATTCCCGGCGCTACCCCGCCGCGGCTCCTCTGCGTGCACCACACCGATCTTCGGAGCGCTCTGTGTCGTTGTCGTCGCTGTCGTCTTCCGCCCGCCGCCTCGCCGCGCTGGCTGTGGTCCCACTGGTGGGAACCGCCGCACTGGTCGCCACCGCCCCCGCCGCTCAGGCGGTGGACGTCACGTCGCCGGTGGTCATCAGCGAGGTCTACGGCGGTGGTGGCAACACCGGCGCGACGTACCAGAACGACTTCATCGAGCTGTACAACAACGGCGAGCAGGCGGTCGACCTCTCGACCTGGTCGGTGCAGTACGGATCCTCGGGCGGT
>DATLPT010000193.1:0-8407 GCA_035535635.1 Lapillicoccus sp.
GTCATCGGCACGAACACGCGCCGTCGCCCGGGGACCTCGGCGACCAGACCGATCACCCGTGGCCGCGCGGTCGTCGAGCTGAACGTCACGACGACGTCGCGGACCCGTCCGACGGGGTCTCCCAACGGGTCGAAGACGCGCATGCCCGCCAGGCGCGCAACGAACACACGGGGAGCCGGAGCCACCGTGCAAGGCTAGCCGTCCGGCGACCGCCTTCCGTTGACCCTCAGTGGGTTCCGCGCCGCCGTTTGGGCCGGCCACCGAGGTGCCACGGACGCCACTGAGCGGTGGTCGCGCGGGAGGGCGGCGGAGGAGCGGCTCCGGAACCGTCCGCATACGAACCGGGTCCTTCGACCGGGTTGCCGAACGGGGTGAGCGCGGTGACGGCGCACTCGGTACGCCACCGCTCGATCACGTCGTCGACGGCGTTGAGCCGGCCGGCCGCCAGGGCGGTGACGGCGGTCTGCCATTCGGGTTCGGTGTCGTTCAGGACGCGCGCTCGCGCGCGCACCCGCAGCAGCCGGCCGCCGGTGTCCTGGCTCCGCAGGACGAGGATCACCTCTGCCGGCAGCCAGGGCAGGTGCTGCTCGCCGGGTCCGTTGACGACGTAGGCGTTCGGTGCGACCCAGGCGTGCCAGGCCGGCCAGGCGCGGTCGTCGGGGATCTCGATCCAGATGACGCCGGACTTGGTCATCGCCTCGTTGACGAGCGCCGTGATGTTCGTCGTCGGCGTCTCCCGGGCGGACTCGGACACGGCTCGAGCCTAGGGGACTGGTCGTGACCGGCGGGTGACCGGCGTCATAACCTCCGAACCGGCGCCGCTGCTACGTTCGCTCGGTGCGCGGCCCCAAGGACTTCTTCGCACCGCTCGCGGTCGGAGCTCCGGCGCCGCTGCGCGAGATACCGGCGACGCCGTCGCGGGTCATCCACTTCCTCGACCCGGGCAACGAGAAGATGGCCGCCAAGGTGCCGTCGATGGTCGGCACCGTCGACGTGCTCCTCGGCAACCTCGAGGACGGGGTCAAGGCAGATCGCAAGGAGGCGGCTCGGGCGGGGCTGGTCCGAATGGGCCGGGACGTCGACTTCGGGCCGACGCAGTTCTGGACGCGGCTCAACGCGCTCGACTCGCCGTGGTTCCTCGACGACGTGACGACGATCGTTCCGGCCATCGGGTCCAAGCTCGACGTCGTCATGATCCCCAAGGTCGAGGGCGCCGAGGACATCCACTACGTCGACCGGCTGCTTGCCCAGCTCGAGGCCAAGGCGGGCCTGACCCGCCCGATCCTCGTGCACGCCATCCTCGAGACGGCCGGCGGCGTCGCCGGCGTCGAGGAGATCTGCACCGCCTCGCCGCGGATGCAGGGGTTGTCGTTGGGTCCGGCCGATCTCGCCGCATCGCGCCGGATGAAGACCACCCGGGTCGGCGGCGGCCACCCCGGTTACGTGGTGCGCGCCGACCCCTCGCCGGACGACGCGACCGCGGCCCGGCCCACCGTCCAGCAGGACCTGTGGCACTACACGCTGGCGCGGATGGTCGACGCGTGCGCGGCCACGGGGATCTACCCGTACTACGGGCCGTTCGGCGACATCGGCGACCCGGTGGGCTGCGAGGACCAGTTCCGCGCGGCCTTCCTCCTCGGCTGCGTCGGGGCGTGGTCGCTGCACCCCAGCCAGATCGCGATTGCGAAGAAGGTGTTCAGCCCCTCCGCCGAGGACGTCGCCCACGCGCGCCACGTCGTCGCGGCCATGGGCGACGGCACGGGCGCCGTCATGCTCGACGGGCGCATGGAGGACGACGCCAGCCTCAAGCAGTGCCGGGTCCTGCTCGACCTCGCCGAACAGCTCGCGGCGCTCGACCCCGAGCTGGCCGAGGCGTACGCGTCGGAGGCGCATCCGTGAGATCGGTCCGTCCGCGGCGGTCGGTCCTGCACCTGCCGGCGTCCAACGCTCCGCGATCGCCGCGCGCCAGTGACCCGCCGCCTTTGCGTTAACAACGGTGCTTGAGCGCTCGGGTCTTCGAGCGTTTGCAACACCAGTGTTGGAGGTGGCGCGCGTCACCAGCGCGACGTCGCCGCCGCCACGAGGTCGCCGAGCAGGTCGCCGGCGTCGACGGCATACCCGCGTCGCTCGAACCAGTCGCACATGTTCCGCACGTCGCGCTCCAGGAACTCGAAGCCGTGCGGGTTGCCGATGATGTCGACGATCTGGGGCCAGTCGATGACGACGAGCCGCTCCTCGTGGAGGAGGACGTTGTACGGCGAGAGGTCGCCGTGTGTCCAGCCGTGCAGGGCGAGACGGGTCAGCGTCTCGCGCAGCTGCTCGAACAGCTCGGGGAGCAAGGCTGGATCGGGCCGCGTCTGAGCCAGCCGCGGAGCCGCCTGGAGTTCATCGGTGCCGATGAACTCCATGAGGATCTCCGTCTCCTCGAGCTGCACCGGGTAAGGGACCGGTAGCTCCATCGACCAGAGCTTCCCCAGGACGTCGAACTCCGTCATGGCCCACTGGCCGGCGATGACCGCCTTGCCGAACTGCGTGCGGCGGCCCATGGCCCGGGTCTCGCGACTGCGCCGGACCCGGCGCCCTTCGAGGTAGCCCGCGTCCCGGTGGAACAGCCGTCGGTCGTGCCCGCGGTACCGCTTCGCGGCCAAGACGATGTCCTGCCTCGGGTCGCCGGGAACCCAGCGGTGCAGGAGGTGGACGTCGGCTTCCTTGCCGGTCTTCAGGACGCCGAGGTCGGCGTCGACCGCCCCGAGCGCGGTGATGACCCAGTCGGGTCGAGGTTTCGGGCCGTGCATCGACCCGTCCCATGACGACCACCGTTCGCCTTCGGGCGGGCCGTCGGGGTTGGTGTCAACGGCGAAGCGGTCGGGCTCCCAGCCGTCGGCGAGAAAGTTCGTCACTGCAATTCTCCAGAGGTGTGAGGGATCGGGTGCGGCGAGCACCCAGGACAGTCGTGGACATGTCGGCCCTCCTCTGTGCGTGACGGATCGGGTATGCCAGTGGTCGGCGACCCGGCAACGCCGACAGGATGACGGAGACCTGGGCTCGGTGGCAACGAGTTATTTCGGCCCCGGGCGAGGCGGACGTATCGGGCGGACGCCGTTCTGCCTCCAAGGAGGCAGCAGTTGTGTCCGAGTTTCGCCACCCGAGGCGATGCCGGGGGTGCACCCTTGGTGTCCAGGTGTCCTTGGGGGGCTTCCACCCGCGGAGGAGGAGGCGAAATGACGACGACGACGTCGTTCGTCGGCGGCCGGCTCCGGGTGACGCACTCGGACGCATACCGGGCGACCTTGTCTCGCACGCGGTCGATCGACTTGGCGGCGTCCGGCGACGTCGACGCGCTCATCGTGAACACGTTGCGACGCAACGGTTTCGACGACGTCCATCGAGTCGTCGTCACGCCCGACCGACCCAGGAGCCGCGACGCCGGTGGCGGTCAGGGCACCTCCGTCTCGCTCGCTCTCGACGTCGCGCCCGAGGAGGACGCGGTCGTGCTGCTCGAGCACGACGGGTGCTACACGTGGCTGCGACCGCGGCACGAGTCCTCGCGAGACCCACAGCTGGTCGGTCGCGTCGCCCTCTTCGAGTTCGTCGTCCCGCCGGCCGGGCCGAACAGCCGCGACCTGGGTGACCTCGCCGCGGGGGCCGCCCGGGCGACGGTCCTCTCTTATGCGTCGCCGCTCCTGGGCGCGGGCGCCATCAGGGCCCTCGAGCTCCTCGTCGATCCCGGGCTCGTGCACCTCGCGGGTGTGGATCCCAGCGAGTGGGTCCACGTCGACTCGCTCGCCGACGCCGGGCTCTCGCCGACCCGGAACAACCGGATACTCCTTCTCGTCCACGGCACGTTCGACTCGACCGTCGGTGCGTTCGGGGCCCTGGCCGCTACCCAGCCGGGGCGCCAGTTCATCTCTCAGGCGCTCGCCGACTACGACGCCGTTCTCGGCTTCGACCACAAGACCCTCAGCGAGGACCCGCTCCAGAACGCCCGAGAGCTCGCCGCTCATGTGACGCCGTTCCGCGGACGCCAGGTCACCATCGACATCGTCTGCCACAGCCGGGGTGGGCTCACCGCCCGCAGCTTCGTGGAGTCGGTCCTGCCCGGGCTGGCCTGGCGCGGCCAGGTCGACCGGGCCGTCTTCGTGGGCGCCACCAACGCGGGCACCCACTTCGCGGACGCGACCCGGTGGGCCGACCTGGCCGACCTCTACACCAACCTCGTCGCCGCGAACGCCCGCGCGATCGCGGCGCTCCCGGGTGCAGCGCCGGTGGCGGCTCTCGTCGTTCGTGCGGTGCGGGGGATCGGTGCCCTCGTCCGCTGGCTCGCGTCGTTCGCCACGGACCCCTACAGCGTGCCGGGCATCGCCGCGATGGTCCCGGACGGCCCTTTCATCGCCAACCTCAACGCCGACCAGCGCGGCCAACCTCGGCCGGGGACGCCGTGGTTCGTCGTGTCCTCGGACTTCGAGGTGACGGTCGACGACCACCCGCCGGAGATCCCGACGGCCGTCGTCGAACGACTCATCGACGGTGTGGTGGACCAGGTCATCCCCGGACCGAACGACCTCGTCGTCGACGTCGAGTCGATGAGCGCGATCGACCTGCCCCAGGGTGGCGGGTACGTAAGGAGCGCCCTGGCCCTGCCGACGAACTCCACCGTGTACCACACGAGCTACTTCTCCCAGGCGTCCGTATGCCAGGCCCTGGAGTCGTGGCTGGTCAAGCGGGCCGACCACCTCGAGGGCGAGGAGCGCGCTGCACCGGTGCCGGACACCGAGTCGCCCGGCGAACGCCTTCCTTCGAGGGGGCCGTCGCGTGGGCCGCGGCCGGTCGCGCCGCCCCCGGTATTGCCGCAGGTGCCGCCCCCGATGGCCCAGCCGCCACCGGCCATGGCCGAGCCACCGCCCGACGACTCGTTCGCCGCGGACGGCGAGACCGGGTTGGATGAGGCCTCCGGCAGCGGCGCGCGTGCAGAGCCGCCGCCCGCGTTCGGACCGCCTCCGGAACCCGTTCCGGACGTCACTCCGCCGCCTCCCTCGGAGTCCATCCGCGCCACGTTTGTCGCCGAGCTGCCGCAGCGCCCACCCGTCGGCGTCCCGACCACCCTGCGAGTGCGCGTCTCCCGAACCGCGTTGGTCGCGGCCGACGGCACAGCGTCGGCGCGGACCTTCCTCGCGGTCCGTCCCGACAGCCCGGTGGACGTGCAGGTCATCCCGAGCAAGAACGTCGCGCTCGACGGCCCGGACCTCGACCGTCTGCTGCTGCCCCCGGGCGGGGGCTGGTCGGAGCTGCAGTTCGTCGTCCACGCCCTGGCCCCTGGCCCGGTGCGGCTGAAGGTCCTGGCGCGGCAGGGGCGCGAGCTGCTCGGCAGTGTCACGCTCGAGGCCGAGGCGGTCGTCCCCGACGCCGTGGCGGGCGGCGCACAAGCCCTGACCAAGGCTCAGGTCGAGGTCGCCTCCGCATCGTCCCCGGTGCTTTCCGACGTGGCCTGGCTCGAGATCGCCCAGGTCGAGGCCGACGACGAGACGCGGTTCCGGTACGAGCTGCGGCTTCCGGGCACAGACGAGCGGATCACCGCCATCTCCCCGCCCATCCACGACGCGGACGCGTTCGTGGGCAACCTGTTCCGTGAAGTCCAGCAGCTCTGGTTCGACAACTCCGACAAGCCGGCCAAGTACCTCGCCGACCTCCAGGACCTCGGCTCCTCGCTCTTCGAGCAGCTGTTTCCGCAAGATCTCCAGGCGGTGCTGTGGAAGAACCGCGACAACCTCGACAACCTCTTCCTCCTCGCCGACGAACCGTTCGTGCCGTGGGAGCTGGTGCATCTCAAGCCGCCGATCGGCCCTCGGCAGAAGACTTCTCGCTTCCTGGGCCAGCTCGGTCTGGTGCGCTGGCAGTTCACGCCCTTTCCACCGGAGCCTCGTCTTCAGGCCCGCGCCGGCAAGGTCTTCGCCGTCTGTCCTGAGTACGAGGACCCGACGCTCGACCTCTCCGAGGTGCAGGCGGAGGCGGAGTATCTCTCGTCGACGTTCGGGGCGACCGCCGTGACGGCGACCGAGCAGAAGGTCCGTCAGCTCCTGCGCCGGCGCGGCGGCTTCGACCTGCTCCACTTCAGCGGGCACGGGCTGGCCGACACCCGCAACATCGCCGAGGCCAAGATCGTGCTCGCCGGTCGTACCGTGGGCGGCGCCCTCGTGTCGGACTACCTCTCCTCCACGACCGTCGCAGAGAACGCGCGGCTCGGAAACGGTTCGGGTCCTGGGCCCCTCGTGGTCCTCAACGCCTGCCAGGTCGGGCGATCCGGGCAGCAGCTCAGCAGTCTCGGAGGGTTCGCCCGGGCGTTCCTCGAGGCGGGCGCCTCGGCGTTCGTCTCGTGCCTGTGGTCGGTCAACCAGGTCCCAGCCCGCCGGTTCGTGGAGACGTTCTACGGCCGGCTGCTCGATGGGGACACCGTGGCCGACGCCGCCCTCAGAGCCCGCGAGGCGGCCCGCGGCACCGGCGACGCGACGTGGCTGGCCTACGTCATCTACGCCCGACCGGACGCGGTCCTCGTCCGGGACTGAACGCATACCCACCACATCAGGAAAGGTTCGAAACCCATGGCAGCACAGGCTTTGTGCGTCGGCATCAACGAGTTCGGCAACCTGCCCAGCGCCAACTGGCTCAACGGATGCGTCAACGACGCCAACGACATGGCGGCGATGCTGCGGACCCGGCCAGGGTTCTCCCGCCGCAACATCACGGTCCTCACCGACAAGGACGCGACCAAGGCGCACGTCATGGCCAAGCTCACCGACATCATCGGCAAGGCCAAGGCCGGCAAGCTCGACCACGTCGTCTTCTCGTTCTCCAGCCACGGCACCCAGGTTCCTGACCAGAACGGCGACGAGACGGTCGACCACGTCGACGAGGCCTTCGCCTGCTACGACATCGCGTCGAAGGGCTCCGACTGGGACCGCGACACCGTCCTCGTCGACGACGAGCTCCACTCGCTGTTGTCCGACATCCCGAAGAACGTCCTCGTCGAGGTCTTCCTCGACACCTGCCACAGTGGCACCGGCCTGAAGGACCTTCTGCCCGGGCAAAAGGCGCGGTTCCTGCCACCGCCTACGCGCCGTGGCATGCAGCGGATCGCGCCCAAGTCGGACCCGAAGGGCTACCAGGAGCTCGTCAAGAGCACGCCGGCCGCCAGCCGGGCCGTCCTCTTCGCGGGGTGCAAGGCGGACCAGACGTCCGCCGACGCGTACTTCGACGGCCGGTACAGCGGCGCCTTCACCTACTACTTCCTCAAGGCGCTGGGCAACGGAGCGGCTCCCAGCCGGACCGCGCTGCTCACGGCGGTCAGCGAGGGTCTGCGGGCGGGCGACTTCACCCAGCGCGCTCAGTTGGAGGCGTCGCCCAAGGCGAAGCGGGCACCCTTCGGCGTGCTGGGCTAGGACCCGGCATGCCTGAGTTCTGTCCCGGATACCCGCCCCCGTTCGACGCGCTCGTGGCGAGCTACCCGCGCGAGGACGTCTATCCCAGCGCCGACTTCCGAGTGGAGTGGGGTCCGATCTTCCACCGCGGACGGCTCGACGGGTCGGCGCGCGTTCTCGTACTGGGACAGGACCCCGCCACCCACGAGACGATCAGCCGGCGGATCCTCGTCGGCGAGGCCGGGCAGCGGGTGCAGGGCCTGCTGGCCAAGCTCGGGATCGACCGCAGCTACGTCATGGTCAACACCTTCCTCTACAGCGTGTACGGCCAGGGCGGCGGCAACCGGCACGACGACGACGAGGCCATCGCCGCATACCGGAACACCTGGCTGGACGCGCTGCTCGTCGACACCGCCGTTACCACGGTGATCTCGCTGGGGCAGCTGGCCGACACGGCGTACCAGCAGTGGGCGGCCCGTCGCCCGGATGCCGCGGCCCGGTTGCACCATGCCGCACTTCGGCACCCGACCTATCCCGAGAGCGCCTCGCGGGCCGGACAGAAGAGCCTGGCCGAGACGACAGCGATCCTGCTGGCCGACTGGAACGCGCACCTCGAGGGGCTGAGGAACCACGTGATGCCCGACGGGATGTCGCAGGACACGGCCTACGGAACGACCTGGCAGGAGGGCGACCTGGTCCGCATACCTGAGGCCGACCTGCCGCCGGGGTCGCCGGACTGGTGGTTCGACCTCGCCGCGTGGGCGTCGCGGACCGGTCCGGACGTCCAGACCAAGCGGGCGACCATCACCGTCGTGGTCCCTAAACGCGCCCGGCTCTGGCCGGTGCTGCCGGCGAAACCGGAAGGGTGACCATGGCCAGCGGCCCGTTCGAACGCGCATACAAGCAGGGCGTCCCCGACAAGGTCGGTCCGCCGCCGCGCCGGCCGCGGGCGCTGCCGCCGGCGCCGTTCGCGCTGCACGGTGCGGTCATCACGC
>DATLPT010000194.1:0-17166 GCA_035535635.1 Lapillicoccus sp.
AGCGACGGCGGCCGCGGCGTCCGGCGGCGCCCCCCACAGCGTCCTGGGCATGAACCTCGACACCCGCCAGCCCGACACGGCACCGGCCGTTGGCGACGGCGCCGACGGGGACCCGGGAGCAGCCACTCCCCACGAGGAGACTCGAACCGGCGACGCATACCCCCAAGGCGTGGACGCCCTGCTGGCCAACGGGCCGTACGAGGAGGGCGACGAGGGGTACGACGACGGCACCGCCCAACCGAACTCGCCCGGCCGGTCGGCAGTCGCCGCCGGAGCGGCAGCGGGGACGGCGGCGGTGGCACGAGGTGTCGGGACCGCCCTGGGTGCCGCCGGAACACTCGCGTCCAAGGCCACCGGACGGATCGGCGGCCTGGCGCGCGGCGCGGCCGACCGGGCCGCCGAGCGGTCCGCCACCCGGGCCGAACGCCGCCAGACGGAGCGGTGGGAGGACCCTCTGATCGTCGGTGAGCAGGTCCGGCTCTCCGACACCCTCGAGCCGACCGACGAGCAGCTGGAGCCGGCCCTGCCGCTGCTGCCGGGCAGCGCCCAGGAGCCCCTCGACAAGAACCAGTCCCGGCTCGCCCTCGTCGTCATCGCGGCGTTCGTCGTGCTCGCCGCGGTCCTTGGCATCTGGGGGCTGCCTCGGCTCTGGTTCAGCGGCACGTCGGCTGAGCCGCCGGTCGTCACGCAGACGGTGACGGCTGCGCCGAGCCAGACCGCGGGCGCAGCGCCCTCCACCAGCGCCGCGCCCACGACGTCCGCCGCCGCACCGATCGCCATCGTCGCCGCGAGCCAGATCTCCCAGGACGAGGGCGAGCAGGCGTCGCGGACGGGCGCCGCGGCCTTCGACGGCAAGGGCGACTCCGTGTGGCGAGCCAACAAGTACTACAAATCGGCCCAGTACGGCGGCTTCACGGACGTCACGACCGGCCTCATGCTCGACCTGGGGCAGCCGGCCGACGTCCACCAGGTCGCCTTCACGGTTCGTGGCCCGGCGGACGTGACGGTCTACGTCACCGACAAAACCGACGTCGACGGCACCACGGCCATCGGCACGGTCACGCAACAGGACGGTGACGCGACCGTGAGTGTCCCGAACGGTGGTGCGGTCAAGGGTCGGTACGTGATCCTCTGGTTCACGACGCTCGGACCGGACGGCGACGGGCGCTTCCGTGCCCAGGTCGCCGAGGCGAGCGTCCGGTGAGCGAGCAAACAACCGGTGTGCCGCCCACCGCCGTCCTGCGGACCGAACCGAGACCCGACCACCCGTTCGACGCCGCGGACGCCACCGACCGGTCGGACGCCGATCTCCTCGCCGCCCACTGCGCCGGCGACCCGGACGCGTTCGGTGAGCTGTTCCGTCGGCACCGCGACCGGATGTGGGCGGTCGCGGTCCGCACCTGCGGCGACGGGGAGATCGCCGCTGACGCCGTGCAGGACGGCTTCCTCGCCGCCTTCCGGCGCGCCGACTCGTTCCGCGGCGACGCGGCCGTGACGACGTGGTTGCACCGTATCGTCGTCAACGCCTGCCTCGACCGGCTGCGACGCCGGCGCCCGACCGCCCCGCTCCCCGACTACGACAAGGTCGAGACCGCGGACCGCCGCGACGACCATGCCAGCACCGAGGTCGTCCTCGACGTGCGGGCGGCGCTCGCCCGCCTCCCCGAAGGTCAGCGAGTCGCCTTGGTGCTCGTCGACATGCACGGCTTGGGCGTCGCCGAGGCCGCCGAGATCCTGGGTGTCGCGGAGGGGACGGTCAAGTCCCGGTGCGCGCGGGGTCGCGCCGCCCTTGCCGAGCTGCTCGGGCTCGACGCGCGGACCGGTCGCCTCCGTGCAGCCGAGGATCGAACCGACCGATCTGGTTCCGACGGGAACCGTCCGGCGCCCTCTGACGTCTGATCTCCGGCGGCACCCGTGCCCTGGTGGCGCGGCGGGCTCGGCACCGCCTCCCCGCCTCCGGAGTCCTGACCCGCTAGCGTCCGAAGAGCCGCCCCCCATGAGACGACCCGCCCGCCCATCGACCCCGACCCGCACCCGGGCCGACCGGAGACCGCATGGATCCCCAGAACCCGACGAACCCCGACCACGCCGACCCCACTTCGGACGCCGCCGCGGATCCCGTGCAGTCCGCCGTCCGTACTCTGCTGCGGACCGCTCCAGACCCCGGGCCGATGCCCGCTGACGTCGTTCGCCGCATCGAGGACTCACTCGGGCAGGCCGCGATCCGGCGGGCCGGCGACCACGAGCTCTTCAACAAGCTGGGCTTCGGTGAACCCGACGCCGCCGTCCCCGTCGATGCGGCTAACGACGTCATCGTCTTCGACGGTCACCCAGAGGACGAGGACTCGTCGCCCGGTCGGCGCACCGTCGTCCCGTTCGCGCGCCGGCGCTGGCCCATGGTGGGCGTGGCCGCGGCCGGCGTGGCCGTGCTCGCCATCGCGGGTGCGGTGGTCGTCAACCAGACCCGCAGCGGGTCCGGGCTGGCCTCGAACCCCCCTTCGGGCGGCGCCGGGGGGTCGGCGGGGTCGGTCCACGTCCAGGTGAGCACCACCGCATACTCGAAGGACGGCCTTGCCGCCGGCGCGCAGACGCTGCTCGACTCCCCGGGCCCCGACGCCAGCGTCGGCGACGCCCCGTCCTCCGGACCGCTGGTCACCCAGGCCGGCGCCGCCGCCTGCGTCGCCGCGCTGGGCGCCTCCGACGCCGGGGCGGTCAGCATCGACCTCGCCAGCTACGAGGGGCAACCGGCAGCCATCGTCGTGGTCCGCCGGTCCGACTCGACGGTCGTGTATGCGGTCCAGCGCGACTGCGGCGACGGCGACGCCGGCGTCATCCAGGACGCCGTTCCGGTCCCGTAGACCCCTCGTGCCACGCCTGCCGACCGGTCGGGAACAACCCGGCCGGCGGAGCGGTTGCCGTCCATGGATATGACGAATCGGCCGGTATGTTGGGGCTCTCGGCCTCCCCGGCCACATCATCTAGCGGTTCGAGGGCCTGCGGACCACAAGGGGTTGACTTCGTGAGCGACGTGCGCAACGTCATCATCATCGGCTCGGGACCGGCCGGCTACACCGCCGCCGTCTACGCCAGCCGGGCGAACCTCAACCCGCTGCTCATCGAGGGCAGCGTCACCGCCGGCGGTGCCCTCATGAACACCACCGAGGTGGAGAACTTCCCTGGCTTCCGAGACGGCATCATGGGCCCGGCCCTGATGGAGGAGATGCGCTCCCAGGCGGAGCGGTTCGGCACCGAGATCATCACCGATGACGTCACCGGCGTCGAGCTCCACGGCGAGATCAAGACCGTGGCGACTGGTGACCACGGCACCTTCAAGGCGCACGCCGTGATCCTCGCCATGGGCTCGGCCTACCGCGAGCTCGGCCTGCCGGACGAGAAGCGACTCTCCGGACGCGGCGTGTCCTGGTGCGCCACCTGTGACGGGTTCTTCTTCCGCGGCCAGGACATCGCGGTCGTCGGCGGCGGCGACTCGGCCATCGAGGAGGCGACCTTCCTCACCAAGTTCGCCCGGTCCGTCACCATCGTCCACCGCCGGAACGCCCTGCGAGCCAGCAAGATCATGGCCGAGCGGGCCTTCGCCAACGACAAGATCTCGTTCGCTTGGAACTCTAAGGTCACCGCCATCCACGGCGAGGACCGGATCACCGGCATCACCCTCACCGACACGCATACCGGCGAGGAGCGCGAGCTGCCCGTCACCGGCCTGTTCATCGCCATCGGCCACGACCCGCGCAACGAGCTGGTCAAGGATCTGGTCGACCTGGACCCGGCCGGGTACGTGGTGACCGGCGTCGACGGCACGCACCGATCGACGGCGACCCGAATCCCCGGAGTCTTCGCCTGCGGCGACCTCGTCGACCACACCTACCGGCAGGCCGTCACCGCCGCCGGATCCGGCTGCGCCGCGGCCCTCGATGCCGAGCACTACCTCGCCTCGCTCGAGGACCTCGAGCACGCGGTCGCCGCCGCGGCCCAGGAGGAGGCCATGGACTCGCCGTCCTCCGACCTGTCACCGGCCGCCGCTAGCCTCTGAACCCAGCCACCATCCAGAAGGGACCCCCATGGGAGCCACCAAGGTCACCACCGACGCCACCTTCGAGCAGGACGTCCTGAAGAACGACAAGCCGGTCATCGTCGACTTCTGGGCCACGTGGTGCGGTCCGTGTCGCGCGGTCGCGCCCATCCTCGAGGAGATCGCCGCCACCTACGGCGACCAGGTCGACGTCGTCAAGCTCGACACCGATGCCAACCCGGCGGTCACCAGCCGCTACGGCGTGGTCAGCATTCCCACGATGAACGTCTACGTGAACGGTGAGGTCGTCAAGACCCTCGTCGGCGCCATGCCGAAGCCGCGCCTGCTGCGTGAGCTCGAGGACTACATCGCCAGCTGACGGCCCGCCGTCGGCCCGCAACCGTCGCATGTTGGTTGCGGTTGTCGAAATCTCATATGCGTCGACGCCTCTAGGGTGCTTCGGTCGGCTATCGTTCGCAGAGCCCAGCCGCGGGTCCCAGCCCGGCGCGGACCGGGGGCCGCACCCGCTCAACACCGTCAGCACCGCCCTGCCCGCTGCCCGCCTCGAGCGGCGACCCGTCTCCCGACTAGCTCCGTGAGGGGAGGGACGTGACCGAACCGCGTACCAGCCTGCAGGCCCGGCTCGGCTACCGCGGCCCCGTGGTCCGCGACCTGCGTGAGAGCCTGACCGCTGCGGGGGCGCTGGCGGGGGGCGACGGCTTCGAGCCTCGGGCCGACGAAGTCTTCGATGAGGAGCTCGACGCCGCGGTGCGGTCGTTCCAACAGGACCGAGGGCTGCTCGTCGACGGGATCGTCGGACCGTGGACGTTCGCGGCGCTCGACGCGGCCAAGTGGCGGTTGGGCGACCGGTTGCTGCGGCACAACCCCGGCCATCTCGTTCGCGGCGACGACGTGATGGAGCTCCAAGAACGGTTGTTCGGGCTCGGCTTCCATCCGGGCCGCATCGACGGCATGTTCGGACCCGACACCGAGGGCGCGGTCCGCGCCTTCCAGCGCGGCGTCGGCCTCGTCGTCGACGGCGAGGTCGGTCCAGCGACGCTCAGGGCGTTCACCGACCTGCGGCGCAGCGTCGCGGGCGGCTCGTCCCTGTCGCTGCGAGAGCGCGAGCAGGTCCGGCGGTCCGGACACCGGTTGGCCGGGCGGACCATCGTGCTCGATCCGGGTCACGGGGGCGAGGACCCCGGCGCCGTCGCCCACGGGGTCGTGGAGGCGGAGGTCGTCCACGACATCGCGACGCGCGTCGAGGGTCGGCTCAGTGCGCACGGCGCCAACGTGGTCTACACGCGTACCCGCTTCACCAGCGCGGGCGACGACGAGGCCCGGGCGCAGTTCGCCAACGACTGCGCCGCCGATATCGTCCTTTCACTGCACTGTGACAGCGCGGATCAACAGGACGCGAGTGGCGTGGCGACGTTCTTCTTCGGCCAGAAGCGGTTCGGTGCGTGGTCGGCGGTCGGTGAGCAGCTGGCTGACCTCATCCAGCGCGAGACCGTGGCCCGCACCGCCTTGGCCGACTGCCGCAGCCACGCCCGCTCCTGGAAGCTGCTCCAGGCCACCCGGATGCCGGCGGTGCGCATCGAGGCGGGCTACGTCAGCAATCCCGAGGACGCGGCCCGCCTCCGGGCGGCATCGTTCCGCGACGACATCGCGGAGGGCATTGTCGTCGCCCTCCAGCGGCTCTACCTCGGCGAGCAGGACACCAGCGCCACGGGCGTGCTCCAGCTCGGCGACCTCCGCAAGGTGCTGGAGGAGCTGGCCGGCTGAGCGCTGGTTGACCGCGCCGGTGTCAGTTGGGGCTGGGGTGTTGTCGATGCGCCGTCCCCACCGGCGTCGCCGGGCCGAGTCCGCGCACGGGCGCCAGCAGCCGTTCCACCGCCTGCTCGACCTCACCGCGCCAGCGCAGCGCGGTGCGCAGGTCGAGTCGGAGCCGGGGGTAGGCGGCGTGCTCGCGGGCCGTCCGGAACCCCACCGCGGTGAGGAACTCGGCCGGAAGAAGGCAGTCCGCGCGGTCATCCCAGGACCCGTAGGCCTCGAGGGCCTTGCTGCCCCGGCGCAGGACGTCTTTGGCCGCTGCCTGGACCAGCACGCGCCCGAGCCCCTGACCCGCATACTCCGGGTCGATGCGCGCGGTGACCAGCACGATGGCGTCGCTGCTCACCGGTGCCGTTGGGAAGGCGAGGGCCCGCGGCACGAGGTGCGCCGGCGCATACGTGATGTAGCCCGCGAACCGGCCGTCGACGTAGACGACCCGGCCCGGCGTTCCCCACTCGAGGAGCGTGGCGGTGAGCCAGCTCTCCTTGTCCTCGCGCGGGTGCTGGCGCCGCCGGGCGGTCAGGGCGGGGCCGAGCTCCCAGAAGACGCAGTCGGCGCACGACCCGGTCAGGTCGCCGAGCCGGTCGACGGTGAGGGGAAGTACGTCGCGTCCCATGGTTGCCCGCATTAGAGGGTGCCCGCGAAGGTCCGCAGGGCCTCCGCTGCGCCGGAGGTCAGGGGCTCGCCGTGGCCGAAGAGGATCGTGCCGGCGTCGAGGGCGGCCAAGGTCTTGACCGACTCGGTGGCCTTGGCCGGGTCGGAGGTGAACTGCGGGTTGGACCCGGTGAGTCCCACCATGTTGCCCAGCGCATCGCCGGCGACGAGGACGAGGGTGCCGCGGTCGAACACGCTGATGTGGCCGTCGGTGTGTCCCGGGGTGGCGACAACCTGCATCCCGAGGATGTCGGAGCCGTCGGCCGCAGCCACGATGGGGCGTGGACTCGTGGTGATGTTGTCGATGTCGGCCTCGCCGGCGTGGACCACCGCCCGGCTCGCCCGCGCGGCGACGTCGCCGAGGCTGCCCGCGTGGTCGGGGTGGTGATGGGTCAGGAGGACATCGGTGACCGAGTCCCAGGAGGCGCTGGCGGCCCGCAGCGCGGTGCCGATGGCGTCGGCGCTGCCCGCGACGCCGGTGTCGACGACCGCGACCGAGGTGCCGCGGACCAGCAGGTAGGCGGAGACGAAGCCGAGGTCGACGCGCTTCCACGCCAGCCCGCCGGTGGACGAGGCAGTGGCGGTCGCGGCGGATGGGGAGCTGGCCGTGCGGGAGGTCGCGGCGTTGCCCGATCCGGTCGAGCCGGTCGAGCCGGTCGAGCAGCCGGCGAGGACGGCGACCGCGACGCCGCCCCAACCCAGGTCGAGGACGACCTGGCGGCGGCTCACCCGGTGGAGGCGCATCGGGCGACTCGACCGGTAGACGGCGTCCATCTCGTCATGCTAGTTCGGGACCGCGTGACTAGGGTCGGATGGTGAGCACCTACGTCGAGCCGTCCTACCAGCGCGACACGGCCTACATCCCCGACCGGATCCTGGCCGAAGGCGGGGACTGGCCGGTCGAGCCCGGTCGGTACCGCCTGGTGGTGGCCCGAGCGTGCCCGTGGGCGAACCGCGCGATCATCGTGCGGCGGCTGCTGGGTCTGGAGGACGCCATCTCGATGGGAGTCTGCGGGCCGACGCACGACGAGCGGTCGTGGACGTTCGACCTCGACCCCGATGAACTCGACCCGGTGCTCGGCATCCCGCGGATCCAGGAGGCCTACCTCGCGCGGTTCCCGGACTACTCCAAGGGCATCACGGTGCCGGCCATCGTGGACGTACCGTCGGGCCAGGTCGTGACCAACGATGTCCCGACGATCACCCTCGACCTCTCGACACAG
This sequence comes from Lapillicoccus sp., assembly GCA_035535635.1. Lineage (GTDB taxonomy): Bacteria > Actinomycetota > Actinomycetes > Actinomycetales > Dermatophilaceae > Lapillicoccus. The sequence goes on from DATLPT010000194.1 coordinate 7,741, forward strand.
TGGCGCGCCTACCACCGGGAAGGCGCCCCGAACCTCTATCCCGCGCCGCTGCGCGCCGAGATCGACGACGTCATGGAGCGTGTCTACCGCTCGGTCAATAACGGCGTATACCGCTGCGGCTTCGCGGGGTCCCAGGAGGCCTACGACGACGCATACGACCAGCTGTTCGCCGGCCTGGACTGGCTGTCACACCGCCTGGAGACGCGGCGCTACCTGGTCGGCGACACCATCACCGAGGCCGACGTCCGGCTGTTCACCTCACTCGCGCGGTTCGACGCGGTCTACCACGGGCACTTCAAGTGCAACCGACAGAAGCTCGTCGAGATGCCGGTGCTCTGGGCGTATGCGCGGGATCTGTTCCAGACGCCGGGATTCGGCGACACCATCGACTTCGACCACATCAAACGGCACTACTACGTCGTGCACCATGACATCAACCCGACCGGGATCGTGCCCAAGGGCCCGCTCCTGGAGGAGTGGGCACTGGCGCACGATCGGGAACGGCTCGGCGGCCGGCCGTTCGGGAGCGGTACGGCGCCCGGTCCGGTTCGACCCGGCGAGCAGGTGCCGAGCGCTCACAACCCGGCGCTGGCCCTGCTCTAGCCCGGTCTACGCACATCTATCGCCGGCACTAGATCTCCATCAGTCCGACGATCCGATTCAGGTCCTCGACGGACGCGAACTCGACGGTGAGCCGACCCTTGCGCTGACCCAGCGCGATCGTCACCCGGGTGTCGTATCGGTCGGAGAGCCGAGCCGCGAGATCGTCCAGTTGGGGGTGCCGGGTGCCGGCCCGCGGACGGCGAGCCTTCGGGACCGCGGCGGGGTCGTCGCCGCCGAGCGCGACGATCTCCTCGACGCTGCGCACGGACAGACCTTCGGCGACGATCCGTTGGGCCAGCCGCTCCATGGCCGCCGCCTCGTCCAGGCCCAACAGGGCCCGGGCATGCCCGGCCGAGAGCACGCCGGCGGCCAACCGGCGGGCCACCAGGGGTGGGAGCCGCAGCAGCCTGATGGTGTTGGAGATCTGCGGCCGCGATCGGCCGATCCGGCTGGCCAGCTCGTCGTGTGAGCACCCGAAGTCGTCGAGCAGCTGCTGGTATGCGGCCGCCTCCTCGAGCGGGTTCAGCTGGGTCCGGTGCAGGTTCTCCAGGAGCGCATCGCGAAGCAGGTCGTCGTCGTGGGTGTCCTTGACGATGGCCGGGATGGTGTCGTGTCCGGCCAGTTCACTGGCTCGGAGCCGGCGCTCGCCCATGATGAGCTCGAAGCGGGGGCCGACGCTGACTGCGCCGTCCTCGGGGCCGCCGTCGGGCTGGACGGCATCGTGCGACTCGGCCCGCGGGGGTTCGGCGCTCCCACCCTCGGCGCGGGCGATCGGCCGGACGACGACGGGCTGGAGAACCCCGATCTCACGGATCGACGCCGCGAGCTCGGCCAGCTCGTCCTCGTCGAACACGGTGCGCGGCTGCCGCGGGTTGGGCCGAATGGCCGCGATCGGCAGGATGGCGAAGGTTGCTCCCGGGACGGGAGCGAGTCCGAGCTCCCGCGTTCCATTCACAGCCGGGTCTCTAGGCATTTCGCCATCCATCGAGTCGCCGCTCGGCCCGGCACCATCACCCCGCCCGTGGGCGTCGTGCTGGACCCCACCGCGGCCGTCAGCCGACGAACCGAAGCTGTCGTGGGCACGAGCGCCCGGCTCCCCGTCGGCCGCGCTCCCGTCGCTCTGGCCATCCTGGCCAGGCAGGTTGCGACCGTTCAGTGAGCCACTTTCGGTCCTCGAGTCGCCGCCCTCGACCGCGTCGTTGGACGGGTCGTCATGAACTGGCGGCTCCGTGAGGGCCTTGGTGGCGCCAGGGGTGTCGTGACCGAATCCGTTCGGCCGTTCCTCCGCGTCGCTCGGCCCGGCGTCGTCCGGTAGCGGTGGCGGAGCGCTCTCGCGGAAGAACACGTCGACCGGGCGGGCGGCGGTCCCGGGGGAGGACGGGATCAGCGCCCCCAGACCGCGTCCCAGTGCCCGCCGTTTCTCGCTCATCGCGCACTCGCTCTCTCCGCGGGGATGGTCATCGCTGCGCCCCGGTCGGCGAGCTCGCCGGCCGCTTCGAGGTAGGAGAGCGCACCGCTACTGGTGGGGTCGTACGTCATCACCGTCTCGCCGAAGCTCGGTGCCTCGGAGACGCGAACCGATCGCGGAACAGTCGTGCGCAGCACCTGGTCCGGGAAGTGCGCGCGAACCTCGTCGGCGACCTGGGACGAGAGACGAGTGCGGCCGTCGTACATGGTGAGCAGGATGGTGGAGACGTGCAGGCCGGGGTTGAGGTGGCCGCGGATCAGCTCGATGTTCTTGAGCAGCTGCGACAAGCCCTCGAGCGCGTAGTACTCGCACTGGATCGGGATGAACACCTCCGGTGCAGCGACGAAGGCATTGATGGTCAGCAGGCCGAGGCTGGGCGGGCAGTCGATGAGGACGTAGTCGACCGCGGTCGCGGCAAGGTAGTCGGCCAGGGCACGGCCCAACCGCATCTCGCGAGCTACCATCGACACCAACTCGATCTCGGCACCGGCCAAGTCGATCGTCGCCGGAGCGCAGTAGAGCCCCTCGACGGTGGAACAGGGAACGACAACCTCGGCGAGCGCCTTTCCGTCCACGATCACGTCGTAGACGCTGGGGACCTCCGAGTGGTGCTCGATTCCCAGCGCGGTGCTCGCATTTCCTTGCGGGTCCAGATCGATGACGAGGACGGTCAGGCCGGACTGGGCAAGCGCGGCGGCCACGTTCACCGCGGTGGTCGTCTTGCCGACGCCGCCCTTCTGATTGGCCACGGTCAAGACACGCGTCGTCGGCGGAGGTGGCAACCGGCGGCCGGCCAGCACGATGCGGCGGCGAGCGTCCTCGGCCAACGTCTGGGCCAGAGGCGTGTCGGCTCCGGCCTTGGGAATCGTGGCGACCAATTCGGTGCGGACATCGGGCTGCGTTTCACGTGAAACGCTGCCCGATAAGGCGTCCGTGCCGCTCGGTGGGGATTCCGCGACCGGCTGGTCGTCTGGCACGGGAACGACACCGTCCGCCGCATCCATGACGTGGTTGGCATTGACGTCTGTTTCACGTGAAACAAGAGGCTGTCTCCCGTCGGTTTCTCGAACCGCCTCGCCTCGTGTCCATTCGCGTCTGGTTTCACGTGAAACCGGCCACCCCAGGCCCCTGGACCAGCCCACGGCACGCCCGATCAACGGCCAGCCCAGAGATAGCCCCCGGTGTTCCCTCCTGCGGACATCTTCCGGAGCGGAGAGTTGAGTCGGGGCGCCACCGTCCTCGATCAAACTGCTCAACCCCTCGCCTGGCTCGGCAACGAACGACAGCCCGTTCGATATGTCTGAGCCATCCAAGCACCTCGGCGGGCACCGACACATGGCGCAACACCGGCCTGTGGACGACGGATTTCACCAATTTTCACGACAGCGGCCGTTCCCTCATGGCCGCCTCGGTGCTCCCCTAGGCGCGGCGTCAACCAGAGGAACCCCTTGAGCCACCGCGGTGTGGCGCCTGAGGCGCCGAGCCCCGCGCTCGCCGTCCAGGGACGATCCGGGCGTCGAGCTCGACCGTGGTGACGATGGTCTCCGGTGTGACCACCCCAGCCCCGAAGGATGCCACCCTCCACCGGCTCGCGTTCAGGGCCCGTAGCTGCTCGGCGTCCTCCTCCAGTTCCGCTAGCGCGGAGGTCCCCTTGAGGGCATGCAGCGATCCGCCAGCGTCCAGGAGAGGTAGCCCGATTCGAGCCAGCTCGCCGATCCGTGCCACCGCCCGGGCGGTGACGTGCCGGTACCTCGGGCGCCCCCACAGCGACTCCGCCCGACCGCGGTGGACGACGACGTTGGCCAGGCCCAGCTCCTCGACCGCTGCAGTCAGCCAGGTCGTCCGTCGTAGCAGCGGCTCGACCAGGGTCAGTCGCAGGTCGGGGCGAACGATGGCGAGCGGGATGCCCGGCAGGCCGGCACCGGACCCCAGGTCGGCCACGTCGGCACCGGTCTCGAACAGCGGGTGCACCACCGCGCAGTTGAGGACATGGCGATCCCATAACCGAGACCCTTCGCGGGGGCCGATCAGCCCGTGGGAGATCCCGGTGTCGGCCAGCAGCGCGACGTACCGCTCGGCGAGCGACACCCGGGAGCCGAACACTGCCGTCGCCACGTCGGGTGCCGGTGGAGGCCTCGGTCGTGAGCGGGGCCCTACCTCCGCGGGCGATGTCGCTGGCTCGGGCGACGACGGGTCCGAGCGGTCCGGGTCGTCAAGCACAGCGCTCACGAGACCCGTTCGAGTCCCACGGGTGCACAGCGAGCTCCGCCTCGTGTTTCACGTGAAACGACGACGCGGCGCGGGGGCCGACTCAGCCGGGGAAGACGACGATGTGCCGATGCGGCTCGACGCCCTCCGACTCGGACCCGAGACCGGCCGCGGCCACCTCGTCGTGGACGATCTTCCGCTCGAACGCCGACATGTCGTCGAGAGCCTTCTGAGCCCCAGTCGTCCTCACCTCCGCGATCGCGGAGCGAGCGATCTCCAGCACCTCGGTGCGCCGCTGGGCCCGGTGCCCAGCGATGTCGAGCATCAACCGACTCCGCTCACCGGTCTCAGCCTGGACCGCGAGACGCGTCAACTCCTGCAGCGCGTCGAGAACCTTGCCATCAGATCCGACCAGCCGGCGCGGAACCCGGCCGTCCTCCGAATCGACGATCGCCACCGACGCCCGGTCACCGTCGATATCGACCTCGATGTCCCCGTCGAGATCGGCGATGTCCAGCAGCCGCTCGAGGAAGTCCGCGGCCACCTCACCCTCGCGCTCGAGCAGCCGGAGCCGAGTCCCGGTCGCCCGCCGCGTCCCCGAGGCACCGTTCTCGTCGACGGCGTCGGCACCGCTCACATCGGCAGTCTCGCCGCCACCATCGTCAGGGCCGTCAAGGTCGTCAAGGACAACGGCGCCGGCATCCTCCGGAGGCGCGGTCACCTCGGTGTCATCACTCATCGGCGAACTCCTGATCCTGCTGGGGCGGGACGACATCCCGCAGTGGTCTGAGAGGGGAAGAGGGCGGCCAGGACGCGCGGACGTGACAGAGGCCTGGACCGAACCGGCATACCGCCGAGACAGGTCAGGCCGCGTCGGGGCTCGGCGTCCCGCCCTCGGGACGTCGCTTTCCGGGCGGATCGGTCTGGCGCTTGACCTGCTGGCCTTGCGGCTGCTTCGGCCGTGGCTTCTGCTTCTGGCGCTTGGGCTGCTGGCGCTGGCCACTGGGTCGCGCCGGTGCCTCCGACCCGTTGGCCGTCGACGTCGGCTCGGCCGGAGCGTCCTGAGGGGTGGACCCGGCAACCGAGTCCGCCGCGCCGGCACCACCGGCGGCGTCACCGGCGCTTCCGGCAACACCCGCAGCACCCACCCCACCCGGGCCAGCGCCGTCAGTCGGTCCCCCGCCGGACGTGCGTTTACTGCGCTTCTTGCCCTTCGGCTGCTGCCGCTGACCGCCTTTGGGCGCCTCGGGGAGCGCGTCCTGGACGTTCGGCTGATCGGTGGTCGTGTCGCCGAGACCCGGAATGTGCAGCTTCTTGATCGTCTTGCCCCGCTTGCGCTGACGCTCCTCGTACGCCCGCTCGGCCGCCGAACCGGGGGCCGGCATACGGCGGATCACGTAGAACTGCTGCCCCATCGACCAGACGTTCGTCGTGAGCCAGTAGAGCAGCACGCCGATTGGGAAGTTGACGCCGGAGATCGCGAAGAAGATCGGCATCAGGTACAGGATGACCTTCTGCTGCTTCATGTACGGGTTGTCCAGGGCCGCGTCCGGCATGTTCTTGCGCATCAGCTGGCGCTGCGTCGTGAACGTCGACAGCGACATCAGCACGATGAGGACGGCCGTGAGGATCTTGACGTTGAGGTCGTTGGACCCGAGGAAGGTCGCGGACAGCTGCGCCCCGAAGATCGTCGACTTCTCGATGACCGAGGCGACGTCCGGCGTGATCGGCCCGATGGGCGCATGGGCCCCGGACGCCACGTGCGGCAGGTTGTTGAGCACCTGGAACAGCGCGAAGAAGAACGGCGACTGCAGCAGGATCGGCAGGCACGAGGAGAACGGGTTGGAGCCGGTCCTCTTGTAGAGGTCCATCGTCTCCTGCGTCATCTTCTGACGCGACTCTGGATCGCTCTTGCCCTTGTACTTCGCCTGGATCTTCTGCATCTCCGGCTGGATGAGCTGCATCCGCCGCGAGCTGTGAATCTGCTTGACGAACAACGGGATCATGAGGAACCGCACGACCACGGTGAGGCCCACGATGGAGAGCGCCCAGCCCCAGCCGCTCTCGTACGGGATCCCCAGCCACACGAACATCTGATGCCAGGCCGTCATGACCCAGGCCTCCCCCCACATGAGGGGGTTCAGCAGGCTGACGAAGAAGTCGTACACGGTCGGTGAGGTCCTTAGGTCAGTGGGCGTGCCCGGCGCTCGCGGGTTCGGTCGACGCCCTTTGCGGAACGTGGTCCACGCCGCCGGGGTTCCATGGGTGGCAGCGCAGCAGGCGCCGGACGGCCAGCCACGTGCCCTTCAGCGGTCCGTACCGCTCGAGGGCGGTGACGGCATACGCCGAGCAGGACGGGTAGAAGCGGCAGGATTGCGGCGTCCACGGCAACCTGATCAGTTGGTATGCCCGCACCAGCCAGATGAGCGGCAGAGCCGCCAGTCGCGACGCCGTCACGACGAGACCCCAGCCGGTGATCCGAGGCGCCGCAGCACGGTGTCCAAGGCCCGGTCAAGCTCGGCCGCCAGCTCAGCGGTGCTCGCCTCGGCCGCCGCCGGGTTCGCCCGCACGACGAGGTCACACCCCTCGGGTATGCAGCTCAGCCGCGCCCCGACGAGGTGACGCAGGACGCGCCTGGTCCGGTTGCGGATCACCGCACCACCGACCGCCTTGGAGACGATGAAACCGATCCGAGCCGGGTGGTTCACGGATCGGTGGTCCGAAACAACGAGAGCACCTGATGCGTCGTCGTGAGCGTCCGCGGCAGCGACCGGAGTCGCATACCGGCCGGCGACGACCAGGAGCCGGCCACCGGAGCGCGCTGCGCCGGCTCCCCGCAGCGTGGCGGAGAAGTCCGTGGCCGTCCGCAGCCGGTGACGCGCGGGGAGCACGCGGCCCTGACCCGACGCCTCAGGCCGACAGTTCGGAGCGGCCCTTGCGGCGGCGAGAGGCCAGGATCGCGCGACCCGCGCGGGTGCGCATCCGCAGACGGAAGCCGTGGGTCTTGGCCCGACGGCGGTTGTTCGGCTGGAAGGTGCGCTTGCTCACGAGGTGTCTCCGTTGCTGCCAGGCGGACGGTGGACGCCTTCCGGCCTGTGGGTTCGCGCCTGGGTTCGAGGCGAGGGGTGAGAGAGCCCGGTTCGGGCGCCATCGGAAACCCGCAACGTGCACGTCGGCGACACAGCCGACGCGTCACGGGCAAGCGAAAGCGGCCGAAAGCCGGCCCTCTCCACGATACGGGAGCGTCGAGCAGAGGGTCAAACTCGCGTCGCCCGCTCGGCCATGGGATCGGCCGAACGGCTCGACGTCCCTCAACGCCCGGCAAAACCCTCCGGTGTCCGGCCCACCGTGGCTAGCCTCGGGGCGACACGCCGATGCGTCGACGAATTCCCTCCACAGCACCCCGTCCCAAGGTTGAGAATGCCGTGGCGGTGTTGTTAGCGTCACGGCTCACGGCGGGTTCGGTCCACAGGGTGTGGACAAGGTGTGGACATCCGCCCCGCCCGGGCACCGGGGTAGCCCGGTGCGCAGTGCGCAGTACGTCTGATCCAGCAGTACGGCCGTCGAAACCGCGCGCGGGCAGCGTGGCGCGAGGGCCGGGGCACACGCGAGCAAGGGCGGGGACATGGCGGACGCGGAGGTCGACTACAACCGGGTCTGGCAGGACACCATCCACCACCTGGACGGTCAGGGCGTGGCCCAGCGCCAGCGAGCCTTCCTGGTCCTCAGCCGCCTTGTCGGCGTACTGCAGAACCTCGCCATCATCGTCACGCCCAACCCGCTGACCAAGGGCGTCATCGAGGACCAGATCGGCAGCGCGGTGCGCGAGGCGCTCACCGAGCAGCTTGGCGTCGAGATCGCCCAGCTGTCGGTGTCCGTGGACGAGAAGCTCGGCGACACCTACCCGGCGCCGCTCACCGACGACGTGAGCGACGGCGCACCGGCCGGCGCAGACGGCCAGCCCAACGGCTACGGTCATCCTGATCACGGGCCGGCGTCCCAGCTCGGCACGCTGTCCTTCCCGTCGGCCCCGCCGCATCCACTCTCGTCAGTCGGAGTGGTCGTCGACCGGTCCCGCGAGTTCCCGGACGGCCGAGACGGGCGGGACGGGCGAGAGGGCCGAGAGCACGACAAGAGCCGGCTCAACCCGAAGTACACGTTCGACACGTTCGTCGCCGGCTCGAGCAACCGGTTCGCCCATGCGGCTGCGCTCGCTGTGGCGGAAGGACCGGCCAAGTCCTACAACCCGCTGTTCATCTACGGCGACAGTGGACTGGGCAAGACCCACCTGCTGCACGCCATCGGCGACTACTCGCGCCAGCTGCTGCCGCACCTGCGCGTCCGATACGTGAACTCGGAGGAGTTCACCAACGACTTCATCAACAGCATCCGCGACGACCGGACCGCCCGGTTCCAGACCGTCTACCGCGACGTGGACGTGCTCCTCATTGACGACATCCAGTTCCTCGCCGGCAAGGTGCAGACGCAGGAGGAGTTCTTCCACACCTTCAACGCGTTGCACAACGCCACCAAGCAGGTGGTCATCACGTCCGACCTGCCGCCCAAGCAGCTCAGCGGGTTCGAGGAGCGGCTGCGGTCCCGGTTCGAGTGGGGACTGATCTGCGACGTTCAGCCGCCGGACCTCGAGACGCGGATCGCCATCCTGCGGAAGAAGGCGACGCTGGAGCGGATGTCGGCGCCGGACGACGTTCTTGAGTACATCGGCAGCAAGATCAGCTCCAACATCCGCGAGCTCGAGGGGGCGCTGATCCGGGTCACCGCCTTCGCCAACCTCAACCGTCAACCGGTCACGCTCGACCTGGCGGAGGTGGTTCTGCGCGACCTCATCCCCAGCGAGCAACCGGTGCAGATCACCGTCTCGACGATCATGGGCGAGACCGCCCGCTACTTCGGGCTCACCATCGACGACCTCTGCAGCAGCTCCCGGTCCCGACAGCTGGTCCAGGCCCGGCAGATCGCCATGTACCTGTGCCGTGAGATGACCGAGCTGTCCCTGCCCAAGATCGGGCAGCACTTCGGTGGCCGCGACCACACCACGGTCATGCACGCGGAGAAGAAGATCCGCACCCAGATGGCCGAACGCCGCTCGACCTACAACCAGGTAACCGAGCTCACCAACCGCATCA
>DATLPT010000195.1:0-8253 GCA_035535635.1 Lapillicoccus sp.
CTCGATCCCACGTAGTCGTTGCCGCTCGCGGTAGCGTCGGGCCCGGCACGGCGAGACGCCGAGGGAGGCATCAGTGGTGGAGGGCGAGGCGGTCGCTGCCGCCTTCGCGCTTCAGTCTCGCATCGCCGCAGCCGCGCGGAAGTCGGGACACCGGATCATCGACGCCGGCCGGGGCGAACCGAACTGGACCGTCACCGAGCCGCGCGCGGCGTTCTTCCGACTCGGCCTCTTCGCCACCTCGGAAGCGGAGCGGAACAGCACGACTCACGTCTGGGGCGAGATGCCACCCATCGCCGGCATCCACGAGCGGCTTCTCTCGACGCTCGACGCGGACCAGCCAGGCCAAGGCTCGGCCTTCCTCCGGAGCGCTGTCCAATTCGCCATCGCGGAGCTGGGATTCGATCCGGACGCCTGGGTGCACGAGCTGGTCCGGTCGGTGCTCGGTTTCGGATACCCCTCGCCCAACCGCATGCAGCCCCACCTGGAGAAGGTGGCCCAGCGCTACATCGTCGGGTTCACCGGGTCGACGCTCGACGACGACCACCGGTTCGACGTGTTCGCGACCGAGGGTGGCGCGGCCGCCATGACGTACATCTTTACGACGCTGCAGGTGAACGGGATCGTCGGTCCCGGCGACGCGGTCGCCGTCGCGACACCGACCTACACGCCATATCTGCAGATCCCCACTCTCCAGCGAATCGGGTTCTCGGTGGTGGAGATCAAGGCCGCGTCGCACCAGGCGTACCGGTTCGACGAGCGAGCGCTGGAGGCGCTTCGCGACCCTCGGATCAAGGTGTTCTTCCTCATCAACCCCGGTAACCCGGACAGCCGCGCCGTGACGCCGGAGCGCCTGGGCGACCTGGTAGCCCTCGTCGAGCGGGATCGCCCGGACCTGCTCATCGTCAACGACACGGCGTACGCGACGTTCGTCGAGAACTTCCGCGGGGTCACGGCGGTCCTGCCGCACAACGTGATCCTCCTGCACTCCTTCTCGAAGGGGTATGCGGCGACGGGCAACCGGCTCGGCTTCATCGCGGTGAACCACGACTCCGTCGCCGACCGACTGCTGACAGCGATGCCGGCAGAGGCCAAGGAGCGGCTCCGGATGCGGTACCAGGCGGCGTCCAACGACGTCGACCGGATGCCGTTCATCCAGCGGCTGCTGGTCGACAGCCGCGAGGTCGCCCTGCACAACATCGCCGGGCTGGGCACTCCCGACCAGGTACAGATGACGCTGTTCGAGCTGGCCTACCTCATGCCGGAGGGCGCCACTTACGTCACCGGTGCGCGGGCACAGCTGCAGGCGCGGCTCGGCGCCCTGTACGAAGGCCTCGGGATGGCGGCTCCGGGCGGAAGGGACAGCCACTACTACGGGATGGTCGACATCACCACGGTGGCGCGGATCCGGCACGGTGAGGAGCTCGTCGAGCGGATCACCCGCGCCATGGCGCCCGAAGAGGTGGCGCTACGGCTGGCCTCCGACTCGGGCGTCATCGTTCAGACCGGCGCGAGCTTCCAGGGCGAGCCGTGGGACGTCCGGTTGTCGCTGGCCTCGATCACGCAGGACGAGGCGCGGCTGATCGCCCGAGCGTTCGTCCAACTCGTCGATCGGCTCGCCGACGAGCTGTCCTGACGGTCAGGCGTCGCCCGACAACAACCGCTCGAACGGGGTGACCTCGTCGAACGGGTCGGTGACGACGACCGGTGGGGAGCCGACCACGAGGTCGGCCAGCTCCGCACCGGCCTGGTCGATGCGAGCCGAGAGCCCGGACTGCGCGTCGCCATCGGCCCAGTCGCTGGACGCGGCGAAGACCGCCGTCGGCACGACCGTCGCCCGCGCGTACACCAAGAGGGGGCGGACCGCATACTCCAGGGCCAGCGAGTGCCGAGCCGTGCCCCCGGTGGCGCCGATGACGACCGGCTTGGCCTGGAGGGAACCGGGTTCGAGCACATCGAGGAACGACTTGAACAGCCCGCTGTAGGACGCGCTGAAGACCGGCGTCACCAGGAGTACGCCGTCGGCGCCCCGCACGGCGTCGAGGACGCCGCGGAGGTCGCCGGTCGCGAACCCGGTCAGCAGGTGGTCGGTGATGGCGTGGGCGTGCTCGCGCAGCTCCACGGTCTCGACGACGGCGTCGTCACCCCGCTCGGCGAGCGCGCGCTGCGTCGCCGTCGCCAGCCGGTCCGCCAGCAGCCGGGACGACGACGGAACGCTGAGCCCACCGCTGACCACGACGAGATTCCGGGTCGTCACGAAACCTCCTGGGTCTGCGGTGTGGAGCCGGCGGCGGCAGCGTCGCGGGCCGCGACGAGGCTGGCGTGGGTCGGCGCGTCGGGGACGCCTGGAGCGCGCAGGGCAGCGAACTCGCGGCGCAGCACCGGCACGACCTCCTCGCCGAGGATGTCGAGCTGCTCGAGGACCGTCTTGAGCGGCAGCCCGGCGTGGTCCATGAGGAACAGCTGGCGCTGGTAGTCGCCGACGTAGTCGCGGAAGCCGAGGGTGCGTTCGATGACCTGCTGCGGGGATCCGACGGTCAGCGGTGTCTCACGGCTGAAGTCCTCCAGTGACGGGCCGTGCCCATAGACCGGCGCGTTGTCGAAGTACGGCCGGAACTCTCGAACGGCGTCCTGGCTGTTCGTGCGCATGAAGACTTGACCGCCGAGTCCGACGATGGCGTGGTCCGCGGGTCCGTGGCCGTAGTGCTCGAACCGCTTGCGGTAGAAGCCCACCATCTGCTGCGTGTGCGACGCCGGCCAGAAGATGTGGTTGGCGAAGAAGCCGTCTCCGTAGTAGGCGGCCTGCTCGGCGATCTCCGGGCTGCGGATCGACCCGTGCCACACGAACGGCGGCACGCCGTCCAGCGGCCGCGGGGTCGCGGTGAAGCCCTGCAGCGGCGTGCGGAACTTGCCTTCCCAGTCGACGACGTCCTCGCGCCAGAGCCGGCGAAGCAGCGCGTAGTTCTCGATGGCCAGCGGGATGCCCTGCCGGATGTCCTTGCCGAACCACGGGTAGACCGGACCGGTGTTGCCGCGGCCGAGCATGAGGTCGTTGCGGCCGTCGGACAGGTGCTGCAGCGTCGCGTAGTCCTCCGCGATGCGTACCGGATCGGTCGTCGTGATGAGGGTCGTCGCCGTCGAGAGGATCAACCGTTGGGTCTGCGCGGCGATGAAGGCAAGCGTCGTGGTGGGCGCCGACGGGATGAACGGCGGGTTGTGGTGCTCCCCCGTCGCGAAGACGTCGAGGCCGACCTCTTCGGCCTTCCGGGCGATGGCGATGGTCGCCTTGATGCGCTCGTGCTCGGTGGGCGTCCGGCCTGTGGTCGGGTCGGTGGTGACGTCACCGACGGTGAAGATCCCGAACTGCATGACCCGAACCTCCTCTGTGATTGATGATTCAACCACATGAACGGGAGTCGCCTGGCGCGCATTCCCGCGCTCATTCTCCCGCGAGGGCTAGCCTGACGCGTGCTCACCATCGCTCACGTCAGCGACCTGCACATCGGCGGCCGTCCGGAGTCGGACGAGCGCGCGGCTCGCGTCCTTGCGCACGTGCACTCGATGCGGCCGGCGCCCGACGTCCTCGTCGTCACCGGTGACATCGCCGACCACGGATGGTCGGGCGCGGCCGAGGCGGCCGACGAGTATGCGCGGGCCCGCGACCTGCTCGCGGTGTGGCCGGGTCCGCTTCTGGTCGGGACCGGAAACCACGACGGCCGAGAGGCATTCGCTCGGGGGATGCTGGACGGCGAGCGACCAGGCCCCTTGGACCAGGCGCTGGACGTGGGCGCATACCGGTTCTTGATGCTCGACTCGCTGGTGCCCGCGGTCAGCGGCCAGCGCATCGACCATGGTGAGCTTGAGGAGGCGACGTTGGAATGGCTCGACGAGCAGCTGTCGGCGTCGACACGGTCGACGTTCGTGTGCTTCCACCACCCGCCGACCACCGTGGGGATCGAGCGCGCCGACGAGATTCAGCTGCGCAACGGCACCGCACTCGAGGCGACGCTGGTGCGCCATCCGCACGTGGTCGCGGTGCTTGCCGGTCACAACCACACCATGTGCGCGACGACCTTCGCCGGCCGGCCCGTGCTCGTCGGCGGTGGCGTCGTCTCGAGCATCACGCTGGACCAGGAGCCACTCGACCACGTGTGGTTGGACGCGCCGCCCACGCTGGCGGTGCATCTGCTTCGCGACGACGGGCGACTGACGACCTTCTGGCGTTCCCTGCCCTAGGGTTCGGGCATGAGCACGTCTCCCGTGATGACCCCTCCGATGGAACCGCTGGACGAGTCGACCTTCCGGTCGGTGCTGGTGGTCGTCGCGCATCCCGACGACATCGAGTACGGAATGGCCGCGGCGGTCGACCGCTGGGTCAAGGCCGGCAAGACGGTGAGCTATCTGCTCGCGTCGCGGGGCGAGGCGGGCATCGACACGATGAACCCCTCGGAGGCGGGGCCGGTCCGCGAGGCCGAGGAGCGCGCCGGCGCGAAGGTCGTCGGCGTCGACGTCGTCGACTTCCTCGACTTCCATGACGGCGTCATCGAGTACGGCGTGCCGCTGCGCCGTGAGCTCTGCCGGGTGATGCGGATGCGCCAACCCGACTGCGTGGTTTCGCAGGGCCACGACGTGCGCTTCATGAACATGCTGAGCCAGTCGGACCATCGGGCGGTGGGTCTCGCGACGCTCGATGCCGTCCGAGACTGCGGGAACCGGTGGATCTTCGCTGACCTCTCCGACGAGGGCGTCGAGCCCTGGGCCGGCATCAAGACGGTCCTCGTCGGCGCCTCCCCCGTGGCGACGCACTATGTCGACGTCACCGACAACCTCGAGCCGGCCATCGCGTCCCTGGAGGCCCACCACGCGTACAACGACGCCCTGCCCGCGGACTTTCCCACGCCCCGCGACCTCGTGACGATGATCCTCGGCATGCCCGCCGAGTCGACCGGCCTTCCGTACTCGGTGGCGTTCGAGCGTCTCCAGGCGTAGTGGCCTCGCCCAAAGACCGGTTCGTCACCGTCTACGGCCGGAACCCGGTCATCGAGGTCCTCGACGACCCGAGCCTGGTGGTCGACAAGGTCGTACTCGCCGAGGGGGTCCGTGGTCACGGCATCGGCGAGATCATCGGCCTGGCCCGCGACCGCGGCGTCCCGCTGCAGCGCGCCTCGGTCGAGCGCGTCAAGAAGCTCGCCGGGAACGGGCGGCAGGACCAGGGTGTCTTCGCCGACGTCGTGGCACCGCGTATGCGTCCCCTCGCCGACGCGCTCGACGACGTTACCCTGCGCCGGGTTCTGCTCCTCGACGGCATCACGACGCCGGCGAACGTCGGGATGGTCCTCCGCACCGCCACCGCGGCGGGAATCGACGGCGTGGTTGTCCCGCGGCGCGGCGTCGCCTCGATCGACCCGCTGGTGGTCAAGGCGTCGGCGGGGGTCGCCTTCCGCGCGCCGATCCTCAAGGTGGCTACGGCTGTCGATGCGGCGCAGGCCTTGGCCGCCGCCGGTTTCCACCTGCTGGGGCTCGCGGCGGACGGGCCCTCGTCACTGTTCGAGGCGACGTGGCCGGAGCACGTGGCGTTCGTGCTCGGGTCGGAGACGGCGGGCGTCGGCGCGAATGTCGCCGAGCACGTCAGGTCGTGGGTGTCGATTCCCATGGCCGGCGGCGTCGAGTCGCTCAACGTCGCGGCTGCGGCTGCGGTGGTGTGCTTCGAGCTGGTCCGCCGGACTTCGCCCTAGAGAACGAGAACGCCCGCACCCAGCTCGTGCACGGTGCCACCCACGTGGATCCCGCCGTCGACGTCGACCTCGAGGCGCAGCTCCGAGGGCCGGTGGACCGCGTCGCCCTGGTGCACCACGCGGCGAAGGCCACGCTCGCCGCGGGCGTGCCACCACCCGCCGAAGTTCGCGCAGGCCGAGCCGGTGGCCGGGTCTTCGATGGCGCCGGCGCCCTGCGTGAAGAACAGCCGCGCCTCCACGGCCTCGTCGTCGATCGGTGCCCAGACGTAGACGAGCGCCTCGCCCCGGTTGGACTCGCCGTGTCGGCGCAGGAGTCGCGGGTCGGCCTGTGCCCGGCGCACCGCGTCGACCGTCCGCAGGGGAAGGATCAGCTGCTCGACGCCGGTGTCGACCCAGAGCGGGTCGTCGCCCATGTCGCCGGCGTCGACACCCACCATGGCCGCGAGGTCCTCCACGGCCGCGTCGACGCGGCGAGTGGTCGGCGCGACGGCCGTCGTCAAGACCCAATGAGAACCGTTGCCGGACACCGGAACTCGGCCGGCCGGCATACTGAGTAGGACGTCTTTGCGGCCCGACAATAGCGAGGACACGACGTGTGCCGTGCCAAGGGTCGGGTGGCCGGCGAACGGCAGCTCGTACTCGGGCGTGAAGATTCGCACCTCCGCATCGACGTCGTCCCCGCCTCGCGCGGTGACGAACGTGGTCTCGGACAGGTTGAACTGGCGGGCGATGGCCTGCATCTGCACGTCGGTAACGCCCACCGCGTCCTCGAACACCGCCAGCGGGTTGCCCGAGAACGGGTCGTCGCCGACGGTGAAGACGTTCACGATGCGGTAGGCGAGGTCCATGGCCACACCCTGCCAGAGCTCCACCCCTACAGTGGCGACGTGACCAGCGTGCCGACGTCACCACCCGAACCCCAAGGCCACCTCGTCCTCCTGCGGCACGGTGAGACGGAGTGGTCGAAATCCGGACAGCACACCGGGGTCACCGACCTGCCGCTGCTTCCCGAGGGTGAGGAGGCGGCGAAGCGCGTGGCGAAGCTTCTCGAGGGCTGGAGGTTCGAGAAGGTCGTCGTATCGCCACTGCAGCGCGCCCGGCGCACCGCCGAGCTGGCCGGTCTCACGGAGTACACCATCGACCCGCGACTCGTCGAGTGGGACTACGGCGGATACGAAGGCTTGACCACGAAAGAGATTCGCGCGCGGCTGGGCTACCTGTGGACGGTCTTCGCGGACGGAGTGGTGGCCGGTGACACTCCGGGCGAGACCGTCGAGGAGGTCGCGGCTCGGGCCTCCGCGGTGCTGCGCGACGTCATTCCCATCCTCGAGGACGGCAACGTGGCACTGGTCGGCCACGGACACTACCTGCGGATCCTCGCGACGGTGTTCTTGCGGCAGGAGGTCCGGATGGGTGCGCAGCTCCTCCTCGACGCCGGGTCCATCAGCGTCCTCGAGTGGGAGCGTGAGCAGCCGGCGATCCGAACCTGGAACCAGAAGTCACTGTCTCACTGACCGCTCAGCGGATCCGGGTGCGCGGGGGTCGGACCACGGTGACGTCCCACCGCCTCGGCGGGTCGAGGGCGACGGGAACGCCCGGGACATCTACGGCGCGAACCGGTTCCGGATCGACCGGCCACGGGGCGATGCCGGCCGGACCGAAGACGGCATAGGACACCGCGTCTCCGGTGGTGAACCGCGGGCCGTAGGCCACTCCCCCGATGCCTGCGGCGTCGAACGCGCGCGCCCACACCTGCGGCACCGCAGACGGAACCATCGTGTCGCGCTCTCGAATGACGCCGAACCGGGTGGCGTCGGACGACTCGGCGTCGGCGAGGTCACGGTTCTCAGGCAGGTGCAGCGTCGAGACCACGACGTAGGTCAAGAGAGAAGCCGGCACGACGGGGCGGCCGCCGAGGACGATGCCGAGCCGTTCGCGAACGGCGGCAACCGCGGAGTCGGCCAGGTAGCAGGCGCCTCGTGGCAGCGGCAGGTCGAACCGGCCGAGGCCGTCGCTGCCGAACCACCACGGTCCGTAGGCGACGGTGTGATCCGCTGGAGAGCCTGTGCCGTTGTGATGCGCCGAGTGGGGAAGCCGTCGAGGGGTACAGATGGTGGCTGTTGGGCGACGACCCTGCGGGTCATCGCGACCACGTGGCCGCGTCGGCCGCGGCGACGGCCTTGACACGGTCGACGGCATCCTTGGACGAGCGATGGACGACTAGGTAGTCGACGGCGCTGTCGTCCTCGAACGCCGCGCTCGGTGTGGTCAGCCAGGTGGCGATGGCCCAGCCGTCCGCGCCCGCCCGCTTGAGAATTCCGACCGCGTCCACGACGCCCGGACGCACCTGACCGTTGCGGCCGAACTGGAGAACCGGATAGAGGAGGTGGCCGTCGGACGTCCGGCAGGCCAGGAGAGTGCCCCGGCGCTCACGGTCGGCGAGCGCCTGGCGGCTGACGCCCAGCCACTGCATGAGCCCGGCGGTGTCGTAGAACGGGCCGATCGTAGTGTCCCAGGGGTG
>DATLPT010000196.1:0-13417 GCA_035535635.1 Lapillicoccus sp.
AAGCCCACTCCGGCGGCGCCGAAGAAGGCTGCGACCACCAACGCCGCGGTGACTCAGACGCCCCCGGCATCGACTGCCTCCGAGCCGGCCACCGAGCCGGCCATCGAGCCGGCCACCGAGCCGCCCGGTGCTCAGGGCTCGGGCGGGCTGCGCGTGGTCGTCGCCGAGGACGAGGCCCTGATCCGGCTCGACCTCGCCGAGATGCTCACCGAGTCGGGCTACGAGGTCGTCGGGCAGGCGAGCGACGGCGAGCAGGCCGTGGCCTTGGTCAAGGAGCATCGCCCCGACGTCGTCATCATGGACGTCAAGATGCCGGTTCTCGACGGCATCAGCGCGGCCGAGCAGATCGGCAAGGAACGCATCGCACCGGTCGTCATGCTGACCGCGTTCAGCCAGAAGGAGCTGGTGGAGCGCGCTCGCGACGCGGGCGTCATGGCCTTCATCGTCAAACCGTTCACCCAGGCCGACCTCGCCCCCGCTGTCGACATCGCGACCTCGCGCTGGGCCGAGCTCAAGGCGCTCGAGGGCGAGATCGTCGACCTCGGGGAGCGCCTCGAGACGCGCAAGGCGGTGGACCGCGCCAAGGGCATCCTCATGACGCGGCTCAAGCTGTCGGAGGCCGACGCGTTCCGGTGGATCCAGAAGACGGCGATGGACCGCCGCCTCGGTATGCGTGAGGTCGCCGACGCGGTCATCTCCCAGATGCCGGCCACCAAGTAGCGCCTCTCGGTGGAGGTATATCCGAGCGCTCTAGCGCTCTCTTACACCTCCACTCACCGGCGCGCTAACCGCGGACGGCCACCACCAGCTGGGTGAGCAGAGGCGCCACGACCAGTGCCGGCAGCATGTTGCCGACTGGTACCTCGCGGATGCGCAGCAACCGCAACCCGATTCCCGCCAGCATCAGGCCACCGGTCGCCGTGAGCGCCGCGATCTGCGCCTCCGGCAGGACGGAGCCCAACAACACGCCCACCAGGGTCAGCAGTCCTTGGATCACCGCCACCGACCCCGCGGACAGGAGCACGCCGACCCCGAACGTCGACGCGAACGCCAGCGCGGCGAACCCGTCGAGCACCGACTTGAGCGTGAGCTGCTCGATCCCGCGCCCCAGCCCGTCGGAGAGGCTCCCGAGGATGGTTAACGGGCCGACGCAGAAGAGCAGGGATGCGGTGAGCCACCCTTCGATGAACCGCTCGCGGGCGGCGTGGGCGTCGTCCGGGGTCTCGGCGTCGTGGGTCCCCGTAGCATGCGCTCGCGACCGGCGGGCCACCCAGCTCTGGATTCCGCCGGCCAGCCCGGACAGGCGCTCCTCGATTCGCAGCAGGGAGCCGATGACCCCGCCGACCAGCAACGAACCGAGCACGACGAGAACCGGCGCCCCCGGTCCGACAGCGGCCGACAGAGACGGGTCGGTGACGCTCATGCAGGACAGTCCCGCCACGAGAAGGGTGACCAGTCCGAGGCCGTCGGTGACCACGGACCGCGTCCGGTCAGGCAGCCGGTGGCCGATGGCCATACCCAGAAGAGCGCCCACGACGACCGCCACCACGTTGATGACCGTCCCGAGCCCGGGAAACGCCGCGCGCACCGCGTCACCCTACGGGCCAACCGGATTCGCACTGTCGAAGGTCCACGCAAACCGTTCGTCTGAGCGCCAACCGAGCGCAGGCAGACACCGGCCAGGACCTCGAGCGGTGATTTTCGGGGATGCCCCTTCCACCGGGACGCCCTCCCCCCTAGAGTCGAGCAGTCGTCACCGAGTCCGGTCGCCTGCGGGGAAACAGCGACCATGCACCGGTCATCGGCGTCATCGGCGTTGTGCTGCAATCAGGAGGCTTGCGTGTCACGTCCCCAGGTCAGCGTGCGGCTGGTCGACGAGGAACACCAGGGTGACCTGGTGGACCTGTGGATGGAGAACCGGGCGGAATCCGGTGGTGGTTCGGAGGCGGCCCTCCGGGTCGTCTCGCTCCACGCGTTGACGACCGCGCTGCAGCGACCCGACGTGACGGCCTTTCTGGCCATCCTCGACGACACCGCCGTGGGCTACCTCGTCCTCAAGGACAGCCTCGCCGGTCCCCTCACCGACTCGACGTGCACGTCGATCGACCAGCTCTTCGTCTCGGCCCGCTGGCGCCGTCACGGCGTGGCCCGGCAGCTCCTCGCCGCGGCGGCGGCTCACGCCGACCGGGTGGGTGCCGAGGCGATCGTGAGCCACGTCCCGTCGCAGGTTCGTGACGCGAACCGGTTCTTCGCCCGGCTCGGCTTCTCGCCGACGGTGGTCCGTCGC
Source organism: Lapillicoccus sp. (assembly GCA_035535635.1). Taxonomy (GTDB): domain Bacteria; phylum Actinomycetota; class Actinomycetes; order Actinomycetales; family Dermatophilaceae; genus Lapillicoccus. Next base: position 2,288 of record DATLPT010000196.1, read on the forward strand.
GTGACCACGCCGGCGGCCCTGCACCGCAAGCTCGCCGCCTCCGGGGAGGCGCCGGTCCTGCACCGGGTCGGTCTCGAGGAGGTCATCCAGCGCCGCCGGTCGCAGCGGTTCCGGGCGGTGCGGCAGAGCACCGCCACCCGCGCCGCCGACGCCTGAGCTGCACCCCTGACGGGCGCTCCGGGGCGGCACGGCCGTGTCGGACCCCGGGCCTAGGGTGAACGTCGTGGCACCCGCGAACCGGCTCCTGCTCCTCGACGGCCACTCGCTGGCGTACCGCGCGTTCTACGCCCTCCCGCCGGAGAACTTCTCGACGAAGACGGGGCAGACGACCAACGCCGTCTACGGCTTCACGTCGATGCTCATCAACATGCTTCGCGACGAGGAGCCCTCGCACATCGGAGTCGCCTTCGACCTGTCCCGACAGACCTTCCGCAGCGAGGAGTATGCGGAGTACAAGGCCGGCCGCAGCAGCACTCCGACGGAGTTCTCCGGGCAGATCCCGCTCATCCACGAGGTGCTCGACGCCCTGCGGATCCGCTATGTCGAGGCCCAGGGCTACGAGGCCGACGACATCATCGCCACGCTGACCACCCAGGCCACCGCCAAGGAGATGGAGGTCGTCATCGTCTCCGGCGACCGCGACGTCTTCCAGCTCGTCGCGGACGACGTGACCATGGTCTACCCCGTGCGGGGCGTCTCCGACGTGTGGCGCATGGACCCAGCCGCCGTCCTCGAGCGCTACCTCGTGCCGCCGGAGCGCTACAGCGACCTCGCCGCGCTGGTGGGTGAGTCGTCCGACAACCTGCCGGGCGTGCCGGGTGTGGGCCCCAAGACGGCGGCCAAGTGGATCACCACCTACCGCGATCTGCCCGGCATCGTCGCCAACGTCGACAAGATCACCGGAAAGGTGGGCGACGCGCTGCGCGAACACCTCGACGGCGTGCTGCGCAATCGGCGGCTCAACCAGCTGGTCCGCGACGTGCCGATCGACGTGACGGTGGAGGACCTCGAGCGCCAGACCTGGAACCGTGAGGAGGTCCACCAGGTCTTCGACGGCCTCGAGTTCCGGGTGCTGCGCGAGCGCCTCTTCCAGACCCTCGAGGCGGTCACCGCGGAGGCGGAGTCGGGGTTCGACGTCGACGGGGACGTGCTCGCGGCCGCCGAAGTCCCCGCCTGGCTCGACGAGCACGTCCGCCCTGGCGAGCGCACGGGGGTCCACGTCGTCGGTCAATGGGCTCGCGGCACCGGCGACGTGCGCGCCCTGGCGGTCGCGACCGCGGACGCACACGCCGCATTCATCGACATTGCCTCGCTCGACGACACGGCGGAGCAGGCGGTCGGCGACTGGCTGGCCGACCCGGCCCGGCCCAAGGCCTTGCACGACGCCAAGGGGCCGTCGCACGCCCTCGTCGCGCGAGGTTGGGAGCCGGCCGGGCTGACCAGCGACACCGCGCTCGCCGCATACCTCGTCAAGCCCGACCAGCGGGTGTTCGACCTGGCCGACCTGTCGCTGCGGATGTTGCACCGCGAGCTGAAGAACGACACCGATGCCGGTGGTCAGGGGATGCTCGACTTCGACGGCGGTGAGGACGCCGAGGCCGGCGAAGCGATGGTCGTCGCCAGCGCGATCCTCGAGCTGGCCGACGCGCTCGACATCGAGCTCGACCGCACCGGCGGCACCCAGCTCCTCCGCGACGTCGAGCTGCCCCTCGTCGACGTGCTCGCCCGGATGGAGCGCGCCGGCATCGCCGTCGACGTCCCCGAGCTCGAGGCGCTCGAGAGCGACTTCGACGCCCAAGTCCGCCAAGCGCAGCAGGACGCCTGGGACGCCATCGACGACGACACCATCAACCTCGGCAGCCCCAAGCAGCTGCAGGAAGTGCTGTTCGGCCGGCTCAACCTCCCCAAGACCAAGCGCACCAAGACCGGCTACACGACGGATGCCGACGCGCTCAACGAGCTCGGCCGCAAGGTCGAGCACCCCTTCCTGCAGTCGGTGCTCCGGTTCCGCGACGCCGCGCGGCTCCGGGTCACCGTCGAGGGCCTGCTCAAGTCGGTGGCCGAGGATCAACGGGTTCACACGACCTACATCCAGACCATCGCGGCGACCGGCCGGCTCAGCTCCACCGATCCGAACCTCCAGAACGTTCCCATCCGCACCGAGGAGGGCCGCCGGATCCGGGAGATGTTCATCGTCGGCGAGGGTTTCGAATCGCTGATGTCGGTGGACTACAGCCAGATCGAGATGCGGGTCATGGCTCACCTGTCCGGCGACGAAGGCCTGATCGAGGCGTTCCGGTCGGGTGAGGACCTCCACAGCTTCGTCGGGTCCCGGGTGTTCAACGTCGGCGTCGACGAGGTCACCGCCGCTCAGCGCAGCAAGATCAAGGCGATGTCCTACGGGCTCGCCTACGGGCTCAGCGCCTTCGGCCTGTCCAAGCAGCTGACCATCTCGACGAGTGAGGCGGCCGGGCTGATGGACATGTATTTCGCGCGCTTCGGCGGGGTGAGCGACTATCTGCACGAGCTGGTCGCCGAGGCGCGCGGGAACGGCTACACGGCGACCATGCTCGGGCGTCGGCGCTACCTGCCCGACCTGCTCAGCGACAACCGGCAGCGCCGTGAGATGGCCGAGCGGATGGCCCTCAACGCCCCGATCCAGGGTTCGGCGGCCGACATCATGAAGGTCGCCATGCTGGGCGTCGACCGGGCACTCAATGCCGCGGGTGCCCGCTCGCGTATGCTCCTCCAGGTCCACGACGAGCTGGTCCTCGAGATCGCACCCGGAGAGCGCGACGACGTCGAGAAGCTGGTCCGCCACGAGATGGGTCACGCCGTCGAAATGGACGTCCCGCTCGACGTCAGCGTCGGCGTGGGCCGCAGCTGGCACGACGCCGCGCACTGATGCACCAGCCGCACACCGAGCGGCTGTGGCTGCGCCAGTGGCGCGACGACGACTGGCCGCCGCTCGCCGCCCTCAACGCCGATCCTGACGTGATGCGCTACTTCCCGTCGACCCTGGACGAACAGGAGTCGAATGCTTTCGCGTACCGTCAGGCGGCGCTCCTCGAGGTCCGCGGCTGGGGACTCTGGGCCGTCGAGGTCGTCGAGACGGGAGAGTTCGTGGGGTTCGTCGGGCTCAACCAACCCACGTGGCAGGCGGCCTTCACTCCATGCACCGAGGTCGGCTGGCGACTCGCCCGGTCGGCGTGGGGCAAGGGGTATGCGACGGAGGCCGCTCATGCGGCCCTCGCCGTGGCGTTCGGTCCCGTCGGCCTCGAGGAGGTCGTCTCGTTCACGACCGTCGAAAACGCGCGCAGCCGGGCGGTCATGGAGCGGCTGGGCATGACCCATGACCCGGCCGAGGACTTCGACCACCCGAACCTGCCCGCGGACAGCCCAGTACGCCGGCACGTGCTCTACCGGCTGCCCCGCGTCCGCTGAACGACCATCCGGCGCGACCGTGGCGTCCCTGACGTCCACCAATGGTCCACCAGCGCCTGGGAATCAAAGCGGTCCGCCACCAGAGTTGAGCGCGAGTGGCCCGCTCCCGACCAGCAACGGCGTGAGTCGGCGTGGCAGGCTGGCGCGGTGTTCGAGGACCTCAGCGGCAAGGTGGCCGTGGTCACGGGCGGTGCTCGCGGCCTCGGGCTGGAGATGGCCGACGCCCTAGCGGAGATGAGTTGCGCCCTGGCGCTGCTGGACGTCGGCGAGGGAGTCGAACGATCCGCCGCCGACCTTCACGACCGCCGGAAGATCCCGACGCTGGGGCTGCGCGCGGACGTGACCGACGACGTGGCGCTCGAGGACTCCTTTCGGCGTATAGGCGCGCACCTCGGCGCCCCCTCGATCCTGGTCAACGCGGCGGGCGTCACCGCGTGGGTCGAGGCGGAGAACATGCCGGGCCCGGAGTGGCGCCGCGTCCTCGACGTCAACCTGACCGGGACGTTCCTCACCTGCCAGGCGTTCGCCCGGGCTGTGTTCGCGAGCCGAGGTCGCGGCACCATCGTCAACGTCTCGTCGATGTCGGCGTTCGTGGTCAACGTGCCGCAGCGACAGGCTGCCTACAACGTGTCCAAGGCCGGCGTCGACCAGCTGACCAGGTCCCTGGCCGTGGAGTGGGTGGACCGCGGAATCCGCGTCAACGCGATCGCGCCCGGCTACTTCCTCTCGGACATGAGCCGCCAGTTCATCGATTCCAACCCTGAGCTGGGGGAGGGGTGGCGATCGCGCATCCCCGCCGGCCGGCTGGGCGAACCGCCCGACCTACGAGGGCTGGTCGTGTTCCTGGCCTCCGACGCGTCGTGTTACGTCGTGGGGGAGTCGGTGGTCATCGACGGCGGCTACACCCTGGTCTGACGCTCACCCGACGGCGACGTCCTCGTACGTCAGCGTCAGCTTCTCCACGACGACCCTGCTGCCACCGCTCATGAGGGAGCCGATCTCCAGCTTCGACGGCCACGCGTTCTCGAGGTGGTAACGCGCCACCGGGCTGCCGTCGACGGCGAAGACGACGACGGTCGCGCTCCTCCGGGCCGCCTCCACGCCCTGCGCCTCGACCCGGTGCGCCCAGTCGGCGAAGGTGCTCTCGCGGCTCAGCGGCCTGACCAGAGTGACCGCACGACGCGTCGGTCGCGGCGTCGTCGTGGCGACGTCCATGGTGCTGCGCTCGAGCCCGAAGATCGACAGGACGAGGCCCTCGACCTCCAGGAGCCGCAGGTCAACGTCATCGAGCTCGAGGCCGAAGCTGTGGCCGACCGCACCGTCCTGATCGGGGAGTGCCATGGGTTCAGCATCCTCCTGAGCGCCAGGCCGAGTCAGTCCTTGACGCAGACGAAGATCGCCGTGCCCGGAATCAGCCGGCCGCGCAGCTGGGACCAGCCGGCCCACGTCTCGAGGTTGGCCTCCGGCCACTCGGGCTCGACGACGTCGACGACCCGCAGGCCCGCCGCCACGATCTCGCGGATCCGGTCGCCGAACGTCCGGTGGTGCTCGACGTAGGTCGCCTGACCCGAGCGGTCCTGCTCGACGTAGGGAGTGCGGTCGAAGTACGACTGCGTGACCCGCAGGCCCGGCTCGCCCGGGTCGTCGGGCATCGCCCACCGCACGGGATGCGTCGTCGAGAAGACGAACCGCCCACCCGGCCGAAGCACCCGACCGGCCTCGGCCATGACGCGCGCCGAGTCGGCGACGAACGGGACGACGCCGTACGCGGTGAAGACGACGTCGAAGGTGTCGGCCGGAAAGGCGAGCGCGGCTCCGTCGCACTGCACCAGCGGTACCCGCAGCCGCGAGTCGGTCATCGTGGCGTTGATCCGGTCGGCGCGGTCGAGCATTGCCCTCGACACGTCCGAGGCGACCACTGCGGCCGCTCCTTGCCCCGCAACCCACCGCGAACACTGTCCGCCACCGCAGCCGACCTCGAGCACCCGCATACCCGCCACATCCCCGAGCAGGTGAGCCGACGACTCCCGCAGGCCCTCCGGTCCCCAGGTCAGCTCCGTGTCGCCGAGGAAGGCCCCGTGCTCCGCGTAGTAGTCGGCCGCCTCCGCGTCCCACCAGGTGCGGTTGGCGCCGACGGACTCGAGCTGGTCGGCGTCCCGGCGGGTGACCGGGTAGGCCGCCCCCGCATACTCCCCGGCCACCGCCGGGTCGTTCTCGCTCACTGCCCCAGTCTCGCCGCTACCGGTGCTTTGACCGGTCGAAGACCGCGCCGGTACGATGATGAGGCACACGTGTGTGCGCCGTTGATGCATGCCCACCGTCCGGAGGGCACCGATGCGGCGCCGGTATCACTTCCCATCGTTCCACCCACTACTCACTGTCCACGACGACACCATCCAACCGGAGCCCATTCCTCTATGACTGCCAGCACGGCCACCAAGGCCGCCCCTCAGATCGCGATCAACGACATCGGTTCTGAGGAAGACCTGCTCGCCGCGATCGACGCGACGATCAAGGATTTCAACGACGGCGACATCGTCGAAGGTCGCATCGTCAAGGTCGACCGGGACGAAGTCCTGCTCGACATCGGCTACAAGACCGAGGGCGTCATCCCCTCGCGTGAGCTGTCCATCAAGCACGACGTCGACCCGTCCGACGTGGTCAAGGTCGGCGACGAGGTCGAAGCCCTCGTCCTCCAGAAGGAGGACAAGGAAGGCCGCCTCATCCTGTCCAAGAAGCGTGCGCAGTACGAGCGCGCCTGGGGCACCATCGAAAAGATCAAGGAAGAGGACGGCGTCGTCACCGGCACCGTCATCGAGGTCGTCAAGGGCGGTCTCATCCTCGACATCGGCCTCCGCGGCTTCCTGCCCGCCTCGCTCGTCGAGATGCGTCGGGTCCGCGACCTTCAGCCCTACGTGGGCAAGGAGATCGAGGCCAAGATCATCGAGCTCGACAAGAACCGCAACAACGTCGTCCTGTCCCGCCGGGCGTGGCTGGAGCAGACGCAGTCCGAGGTCCGCACCACCTTCCTGCGTGAGCTGCAGAAGGGCCAGGTCCGTCAGGGCGTCGTCTCCTCGATCGTCAACTTCGGTGCGTTCGTCGACCTCGGTGGCGTCGATGGGCTCGTCCACGTCTCCGAGCTGTCCTGGAAGCACATCGACCACCCGTCCGAGGTCGTCGAGGTGGGCCAGGAGGTCACCGTCGAGGTCCTCGACGTCGACATGGACCGCGAGCGCGTCTCCCTGTCGCTCAAGGCGACGCAGGAAGATCCGTGGCAGCACTTCGCCCGGACGCACGCGATCGGCCAGGTCGTGCCGGGCAAGGTCACCAAGCTCGTCCCGTTCGGCGCGTTTGTCCGCGTCGACGACGGCATCGAGGGCTTGGTCCACATCTCCGAGCTGGCTGAGCGCCACGTGGAGCTGCCGGAGCAGGTCGTCACGGTCGGCGAGGACATCTTCGTCAAGGTCATCGACATCGACCTGGAGCGTCGTCGCATCTCGCTGTCGCTGAAGCAGGCCAACGACGAGAGCGCCCCGGTCGCCGAGTTCGACCCGACGCTTTACGGCATGGCCGCGGAGTACGACGAGCAGGGCAACTACAAGTACCCCGAGGGCTTCGACCCGGAGACCAACGAGTGGCTGCCCGGCTTCGAGTCGCAGCGCGAGAAGTGGGAGAAGCAGTACGCCGAGGCGCACACCCGCTGGGAGGCGCACAAGGCGCAGGTCGAGGCGGCGGCCAAGGCCGACGCCGAGGCGGCCTCCGGTAGCAGTGACGTTCCGACGTCGTACTCGTCGTCCACCGGCGGTGACGGTCCGGAGGACGTGGCGACGCCCCGTCCGACCCCGTCTTCCGAGGGCACCCTGGCGTCCGACGAAGCGCTCGCCGCGCTGAGGGAGAAACTCACCGGCAACTGAGGTATGCGCCGGCTTCGGTCCGGCGGGAACGGCCCGAGACCTGCATGGTCCCGGGCCGTTCCGCTGTCTGGAGCGGTCACGTGGGACCTACTACCGTTCCCGACGGTTCCCCGATGGCCGTCGAGACCGGTGGCGGTCACTGGCTTCGGAAGGTCAGCCGCACCACGGGTAGACGAACAGGCTGTTGTCGCCGGCCCGGTGGTCCGCGAGGACCACGCGCAACGGCAGCGGGTCGGGCAGTGACGAGACGTCGGTGCCGGCCCGTGGGGTGACCCCGACGCCCACCGCCGTCGCGATCGGGAGGCCGTCTCTGGCCACCGCTGAGAACAGCCCGGCGTCCTTGAGGACCTGCATGCCGGCCCGCATACAGTCGGTGTCCGGCTTGGCGCTGGCGGACGACGCCGGCAGGAGCGCGAGGCCGAGGCCAAGCGCGCTGGCGGAGCAGGCGACGATGGTTCTGCGCATGAGTTCTCCTTCGGGGGAGCCGGGCGGCGCACCCCGTCGGTGAGCCGCTCCGGTGTTCTCGATTCCCGTTCTGGGCCGTGCGCGGATGCAGTGCGGCGCGTCGGCGGCTATCGTGTGCGCCGCGGTAGGGATTGTCGTGACAGAGTGACGAAGGGTGAACGACCACCGCTGCCGCCAGGACAGTTTTCGTGAAGGGTGCAGGGTGAGATGACCGCCGCCACTCGGGACCGGGAGGTCCGGACCGGGCCGCCGGAGCCGGTCGGGCCACCCCCGAAGCGGTCCGGCGTCGGCCGGCGCGAGTGGCTGCTCGCCGCCGGGCTGCTGCTGCCGAACCTGGTCCTCCTCGTCCTCTTCACGTACCGGCCGCTGCTGGACAACATCCGGCTGTCCTTCACCGACTGGAACATCTCGGCGCCGTTCGCCAACTACGTCGGCTTCTCGAACTACACCGAGTGGTTCACCCGCGAGGACACCCGGACCATCGTCCTCAACACCGTGATCTTCACCGTGGCCACCGTCGTCCTGTCGATGGGAATAGGACTGGCCCTGGCCCTCCTGCTCGACCAGCGGCTGCGCGGCCGGAACCTGGTCCGCTCGACGGTGTTCGCGCCGTTCGTCATCTCGGGTGCGGCCGTGGGGGTGGCCTTCCAGTTCGTCTTCGACCCCAGCTTCGGGCTGGTCCGTGACCTGCTCTCGCGAATCGGGGTGGACTCGCCGGACTTCTACCAGAACCAGAAGTGGGCGCTGTTCATGGTGACGGTGACCTACATCTGGAAGAACCTCGGCTACTCGTTCGTGATCTACCTCGCCGCCCTCCAGGGCCGCCGCACCGACCTCGACGAGGCCGCCGAGATCGACGGCGCGTCGTCGTGGCGGAAGTTCACCCGGGTGCTCCTCCCGCAGCTGCGGCCGACCACGTTCTTCCTGTCGATCACCGTCCTGCTCAGCTCGGTGCAGGTCTTCGACATCATCAACGTGATGACGCGCGGCGGCCCTGCCGGGATCGGGACCACCACGCTGGTCTACCAGGTCTACCAGGAGACCTTCGTCAACCTACGGGCCGGCTACGGCGCGACGGTCGCGACGATCATGTTCCTCGTCCTGCTCGTCGTCACCGTGGTCCAGGTCCGCTTCATGGATCGGAACACCTCGTGAACGGCGGCAAGCGGTGGACCGCCGCCGGCTACGTGGCCATGGTCCTTGTGACCCTCGTCATCGCCGTACCGCTGTTCTGGATCCTCATCACGTCCTTCAAGGAGCGGCAGGACATCTACGTCCGGCCCGCACAGTGGTGGCCGGACCCGGCGACCAGGGAGAACTACGTCGACGTCACGACCCGGATCGCCTTCTGGAGCTACCTGCGCAACTCGATGGTCATCACCATGGCCACGGCGACGGCCAAGATCGTCCTCGGAGTGCTCAGCGCGTATGCGTTGTCGCTGCTGCGGTTCCCGGGTCGCGGCATCGTCTTCCTCATCGTCATCGCCGCACTCATGGTCCCCAACCAGATCACGGTGATCTCGAACTACGCCCTGGTCAGCCAGCTGGGCTGGAAGAACACCTACCAGGGCATCATCATCCCGCTGGCCGGGGTGGCGTTCGGGACGTTCCTGATGCGCAACCAGTTCCTCTCGCTGCCCGGCGAGATCATCGAGGCGGCGAGGCTCGACGGCACCGGCCCGATGAAGCTGCTGTGGCGCATTGTCCTGCCGATGTCGTGGCCGACCCTCGTCGCCTTCTCGCTCATCACCGTCGTCAACGAGTGGAACGAGTACCTCTGGCCGTTCCTCATGGCCGACGACGAGCGGGTCGCCCCACTGCCGGTCGGCCTCACCCTGCTCCAGAACAACGAGGGCCTCACCAACTGGGGTCCCGTCATGGCCGGCACCGTGCTCGCCATGCTGCCGATCCTCGTCCTCTTCCTCTTTCTCCAGCGCCAGATGATCAAGGGCCTCACCGCCGGCGCGATCAAGAGCTGACCCGCATACCGCACACGAAAGGCAGACCATGAACGACCTCTCACGCCGTGGATTCCTCGGGATGGCCGGCGGCGCCGCCGCCCTCGTCGGGCTGAGCGCCTGCGCCGGGACCGGCAGCCCCGGCACCCCCCAGGAGAGCGGTGGTGGCGGCGGGAGCGCCAACACCATCGACTTCTGGAGCAACCACCCTGGCAACTCCAAAGACGTCGAGCAGAAGCTCATCACCGCCTACCAGCAGGCGAACCCGGGCGTGACCGTGAAGCTCACCGACGCCGGCAAGAACTACGAGGAGGTGGCGCAGAAGTTCAACGCCGCGCTCGCCGGCGGGTCGCTGCCCGACGTTGTCGTCGCGTCGGACGTCACGTGGTTCAACTTCGCGCTCAACAAGCAGTTCACACCGCTGGACGACCTGCTCTCCGGGGCCGGGGTGAAGGTCGATGACTACGTCGACTCGCTGTTCAACGACTACAAGTTCAAGGACCAGCACTACGCGCTCCCGTATGCGCGCTCGACGCCGCTCTTCTACTACAACAAGGACCTCTGGAAGGCGGCCGGTCTCGAGGATCGCGGTCCGAAGACCTGGCAGGAGTTCCAGGAGTGGGCGCCGAAGCTCAAGGCAGCTGCCGGAGCGGACAAGGCGGTGTTCGAGATGCCGGACGGGTCCAACTACTTCGACTGGTACTTCCAGAACGTCGTATGGGACTTCGGCGGGAACTACTCCAAGGAGTGGACCCCGACGTTCACCGACCCGAAGACGATCCAGGCCGGCCAGTACGTCCAGGACCTCGTGAAGAACGGATTCATGAAGGTCAACAAGACCCCGGAGGCGGACTTCGGCGCCGGCCTAACCGCGTGCATGGTGCAGTCGACCGGATCGCTCGGCGGTGTGGCGAAGGCGGCGAGGTTCTCGTTCGGGACGGCGTTCTTGCCGGGTGACGGCAACTGCCCGACCGGCGGCGCCGGGGTGGCGATCCCCATGGGCATCTCCGACGAGCGCAAGAAGAATGCGCTGAAGTTCATCGAGTTCCTCACCAACGCGGACAACACGGTCACGTTCACCCAGGCGACGGGGTACATGCCGGTGCGGAAGTCCGCGCTGGACAACCAGTCCGAGAAGGACTTCCTCGCGAAGAACCCCAACGCCAAGACCGCCGTCGACCAGCTGCCGAAGACGCGATCGCAGGACTACGCGCGGGTGTTCGTGCCCGGCGGCGGGGCCCGGATCGGCAAGGCCCTCGACCAGGTCGCGCAAGGCGCCGACGTCGCAGCGACCTTCGCGTCCCTCAACGCCGAGACCCAGGGGGTCATCGACAGCCAGATCAAGGCCA
>DATLPT010000197.1:0-4051 GCA_035535635.1 Lapillicoccus sp.
CTGGCGGCCGTCCAAGGGATCCCCTCCACGTTCGTCTGGACCCACGACTCGATCGGCCTCGGCGAGGATGGGCCGACGCACCAGCCGGTCGAGCACCTCGCGGCCCTGCGCGCGATGCCAGGGCTCGACGTAGTGCGACCGATGGACGGCAACGAGACCGCGGCCTGCTGGGACGCGATCCTGGTCAACGAGAAGCCGGCCGGTTTGATCCTCACCCGGCAGAACCTGCCGGTCGTCGACCGCAGCAGGTATGCGAAGGCGAGCAACGCCGCCAAGGGGGCCTACGTCCTCATCGACGGCGGTCCGAATGGGAAGTCCGTCCCCGAGGTCATCCTCATCTCGACGGGATCCGAGGTGAGCATCGCGGTAGCGGCCCGGGAGACGTTGGAAAAGGCCGGGACCCGTACGCGTGTGGTCTCCATGCCGTGCCGCGAGTGGTTCGAGCGGCAGACCAAGGGCTACCGCGACAAGGTGCTGCCTCCGGACATCCGGGCTCGGGTGAGCATCGAGGCGGGCGTCGGCATGGGCTGGCGCGACTACGTCGGCGACGCCGGCCGGATCATCTCGCTCGAGCACTTCGGGGCCTCGGCGGACTACAAGACCCTGTTCCGTGAGTTCGGCATCACCCCCGAAGCCACCGTAAAGGCGGCAAAGGACTCCCTCAAGGCCGCCCGCGTCGCGGCGACGGTCGCGCCGGTCGAGGACGTCAACCCACGCTCGCAGCAAAACGGCAGCCTCACCGACACCGCACCGAAGAAGAGCGCCGCGACCAAGGCCGCCGCGTCGACCTGAGCCCAGCACCGGCCAACCGGCCACGGGCATACCCGGCAGACAGCAGACCTCGACCACAGGAGCTGAGCAGCATGACCAACGACAACCTCCAGGCCCTCTCCGACGCCGGCGTGTCCATCTGGCTCGACGACCTCTCCCGCGACCGGCTCGACACCGGCAACCTCGCCGAGCTGGTCAAGGTTCGCAATGTCGTCGGGGTTACGACGAACCCGACGATCTTCCAGCTGGCCATGTCGAAGGGGACCGCCTACGACGACCAGCTCGACAAGCTGGCCGCCGCCGGCACCAGCGTCGACGACGCCGTCTTCGAGATGACCACCGACGACGTGCGCAACGCCTGCGACGTCATGGCTCCAGTTTGGGAGGCCACCAACGGCGTGGACGGCCGGGTCTCCATCGAGGTGGACCCGCGGCTCGCCCACGACACCGAGAAGACAGTCGCGCAGGCCAAGCAGCTGTCCCGGGCGGTCGACCGCGACAACGTCCTCATCAAGATCCCGGCCACCCTCGAGGGCCTCCCCGCCATCACCGCCGTGCTCGCCGAAGGCATCAGCGTCAACGTCACGCTGATCTTCAGCCTGGAGCGCTACCGCGCGGTGATGAACGCCTTCCTCTCCGGTCTGGAGCAGGCCCACCAGGCCGGCAAGGACCTGTCGAAGATCCAGTCGGTCGCCTCGTTCTTCGTCTCCCGCGTCGACACGGAGGTCGACAAGCGACTCGACGCCATCGGCACCGAGGAGGCCAAGGCGCTCAAGGGCAAGGCGGGCGTGGCGAACGCCCGGTTGGCCTACCAGGCGTACGAGGAGGTCTTCTCGACCCCGCGCTGGAAGTCCCTGGAGGCCGAGGGGGGTCGCCCGCAGCGGCCGCTGTGGGCGTCCACCGGCGTCAAGGACCCGGCGTACAAGGACACCATGTACGTCGACGACCTCGTCGCCCGGGGGATCGTCAACACCATGCCGGAGAAGACCCTGGATGCGGTCGCCGACCACGGCGAGATCACCGGCGACACCATCACCCCGAACTACGCGGACGCCCAGAAGGTCCTCGACGACCTCGAGGCGCTCGGGGTCTCGTACAACGACGTCGTCCACGTGCTCGAGGTCGAGGGCGTCGACAAATTCGAGAAGTCGTGGGGCGAGCTCCTGACCGAGGCCAGGGAAGACCTGGAGAAGGCGGCCCAGAAGGCAGCCCGGAAGTGACCGCCCTCTCCGTCTCCGCGTCCGGTCCGGCCGCGGACGCCATCGCCGCTGCCGTGCCGAAGCTCGTCGATGCCCAGTTCGCCTCGAAGCTCTTCGCCATGGATCCGACGCTCTGGGGCAAGGAGGCGGAGTCCGAGTCGGCCAAGCGCCTCTCGTGGGTGGGTCTGGCCCGCTCGTCGCGGCCCCTGGTCGGCGAGATCGCGGCGCTGCGCGACGAGCTGGTCGGCAAGGGGATCGACCACGTCGTCCTCTGCGGCATGGGCGGCTCGTCACTGGCTCCCGAGGTCATCTGCGCGACCGAGGGCAAAGAGCTCGTCGTCCTCGACTCCTCCGACCCCGACTACGTTCGCGCGGCGCTGCAGGACAAGCTCGACCGCACCGTCGTCGTCGTGTCCAGCAAGTCGGGCTCTACCGTCGAGACCGACTCGCAGAAGCGCGCATACGAAGGCGCCTTCACGAATGCCGGGATCGACCCGACCGAACGCATCGTCGTCGTGACCGATCCGGGCAGCCCACTCGACCAGAGCGCCCGGGAGGCCGGTTACCGCGTCGTCAACGCGGATCCCGATGTCGGCGGACGATACTCGGCGCTGACCGCCTTCGGGCTGGTCCCGAGCGGGCTGGCCGGGGTCGACATCGAGGCGCTGCTCGACGACGCCGAGGCGGTCGCCGACCTCCTGGCCGCCGACGACGACGCGAATCCCGCGCTTCGTCTCGGCGCGGCCATCGGCGGCACCAAGCCGCTGCGCAACAAGCTGGCCATCGTCGACGACGGCTCCGGCATCGTCGGGTTCGCCGACTGGGCCGAGCAGCTCATCGCCGAGTCGACCGGCAAGGAAGGCACCGGCATCCTTCCCGTGGTCGAGGCGGACGACGACGACCCCGAGGTGAAGTGGCCGGCCCACGACGTCACCGTGGTGCGGCTGGTCAGTGTCGACGCCGACAACGAGGCTCCCCCGTCTCAGGACACCGACGTCGTCGAGGTCGACCCCAACCGCTCCGAGGTAGCGGTCAGCGGCTCGCTCGGGGCGCAGATGCTTCTCTGGGAGGTCGCGACTGCGGCGGCCGGGAGGCTCCTCGGCATCAACCCGTTCGACCAACCCGACGTCGAGAGCGCCAAGGCGGCGGCCCGCGAGCTCCTCGACAAGGGCACCGGCGCGGCAGCGGCCCCGGCGGCCACCGACGGCGCCATCGAGATCCGCGCCATGGGCGGTGACGGAGACTGGCTCGGCGGGGCCACCACCGTTGCGGCGGCCCTCGACGCGCTGTTCGCCCAGCTCGACCCCAACCAGGGCTACGTCGCGGTCATGGCCTACCTCGACCGGCTCTCCGACGCGGCTCTCGCGTCCTGCCGGCGCGCCATCGCCATGCGAACCGAGCGGCCGACGACGTTCGGGTGGGGTCCGCGGTTCCTCCACTCGACGGGCCAGTTCCACAAGGGCGGTCCCGCGGTCGGGGTCTACCTGCAGATCACGGCGACGCCGAAGGAAGACCTCGCCATCCCGGGCCGGGATTTCACGTTCGGCGACTTCATCGCCGCGCAAGCCGGCGGCGACGCCGCGGTCCTCGCGCAGCACGGCCGACCCGTGCTCCAGCTGCACCTGACCGACCACGACACCGGGCTGGCCCAGCTCGAGAAGGTCCTCGGCGTGGGCGGTTCCGAGGTTGTGGCCGGCGCACCAACAGGAGCCGCCCGAGGCGACGCGTGAGTCCCGCTCGGGTCGCGGCCGGGGTCAACCCCCTCCGCGACCCGCGGGACCGGCGACTGCCCCGGATCGCCGGCCCCTGCGGCATGGTCATGTTCGGCGTGACCGGTGACCTGTCGCGGAAGAAGCTCATGCCGGCGATCTACGACCTCGCCAACCGGGGTCTGCTGCCGCCGGGCTTCTCGCTGGTCGGCTTCGCGCGCCGGGACTGGGCCGACCAGGACTTCGGCCAGGTGGTCTATCAATCGGTGCGTCAGTATGCCCGCACGCCGTTCCGCGAGGACGTGTGGCGCAACCTCGCGGAGGGGTTTCGGTTCGTGCCGGGGAGCTTCGACGACGGGGCCGCCTTCGACC
>DATLPT010000198.1:0-2489 GCA_035535635.1 Lapillicoccus sp.
CCGCCGCGGTGGCTGACGTCAACCCAGCAGGCCCAGCAGCAGCTCCGGCTGCACCGAGCCGAGCACGAGCACGGCGCTCCCGACGCCCAGGGCGACGAGGTGGCTGGGATGGGCCCGGACGCGAGTCAGCGTCGGCGTAGCGGCCCTGGCTGTCCCCCCGGGCGAGCCGGCCGCGGACGTCGCCTGGTCCGCCGGCTGTAGGAGGATCCGCACCCACCGGAGGTAGACGGCGACGCCGAGCACGGCGTTGGCCGCCGCCAGGACGGCGACGACCCACCAGCCCTCGGCCAGCACCGGTCTCAGGGCGACCACCTTGCCGATGAGGCCTAGGATGCCCGGCGGCAGACCGGCGAGCGACGTCAGGGCCAGCAGCAGCGCGCCGCCCACCCAGGGGTTGGTTCGGACCAGGCTGCGGTATGCGTCGAGGTCGCGACCGCGCCGAGCGCCGATCGCGGTCACGGTCATCACCACGGCGGTGAAGGCCACGAGGGTGGCGACGACGTACGTGAGGAGGTAGGCCGCCGCCGCCCGGGAGCCGAACGAGGAGACCGAGAGCAGCGGGACGACGACCCATCCCGCCTGGGCGACGGTCGACCAGGCGAGCAGTCGGACGACGTCGTCCTGGCGCAGCGCCAAGAGGTTGCCGAGGGTCATGCTGGCGATCGCGAGGACCGCCACGGCGACGAGCGCGGACCGACCGAGCTGGGTGACGGCCGAGATGACGACGAGCAGGGCTGCGAGCGCCGCAACCTTGGACACCGCCGCCAGGAACACCGTGACCGGGAGGGGCGAACCCGCATACGTGGTCGGCGTCCACGCGTGGAAGGGCACCAACGACAGCTTGAACGCGATCCCTCCGAGGACGAGGACCACCGCGAGGGCGAGCAGGGCCCGCTGCGGCGTCGAACTGGCGGCGAGGGCCGGGGCGGCAGCGATCACAGGTGAGCCGGTCGCGGCGTACCAGCAGGCAGCGCCGAGGGCGAGCATCGCGAAGGACACCAGGGACGTGGTGACGAGCTGCACCGCCCCGGCGAGAGCGCGCCGGGTTCCCGGGAGCGCCGCAAGGGCGACCACGGGGAGGGTGGCGAGCTCGAGGGTGATCAGCCACGAGGCCAGGTCGCGGGCACCCGCGACACCCACCGCACCACCGGTCGCCGCGAGCAGCAGCGAGACGGTGACCGCCGTGCGGCCGGTCTCGTCGACGCGCTCGGACGGCCAGGCGAGCAGCAGGGTGATCGCGGCGGCGACCAGGGCGGCGAGCTGGAGGGTCGTCGTGAGGGCGGAGGCGCCGTAGAGGCAAGCGCCGCCATCGGGCAGGCACAGCGTCCGCAGCTCGTCCCCGGTGGGGGCACCCAGCGCCCCGAACGTCCCGAACATGCCGAGCACCAGCGAGATGAACGCGATAGCGTAGTGGACCCGTTGCCCCCGCGGGTCGAGGACGTCGACGACGAGGACGACGACGGAGCCGAGGAGCGGAGCGAGGGCGGGGAGGAGCGTGCCGACGTCGAAGGTGATCACCGGCCGCTCGCCTCCACGGTGACGAGGGCGGCCGACTCGGGCTCGGTCACGCTGAGGAGCGGCTTGGGCACCACGCCAAGACCGAGAATCAGCGCGACGAGGGCGACGACGACGACGAGCTCAGTCCCGCGCGCGTCGTCCCGGCGGCTGCGGCGTTGGACGGTGCCCGGTGCGGGTCCGGTCCAGTTCTCGTGGCCGGCCCAGACGAGGCGCAGCACGCGGAGCGAGTACGCGGCGGCCAGCGACATGCCGACGACGCCGGCCACCGCACAGATCCGGTAGAGGGTCGGGTCGAGGTCCGCGGCTGGGTTCCACGCCGCATACACGGCGAGGAACTCGCCCCAGAACCCGACCAGCCCCGGCATCCCGAGGGCCGAAGCGAAGCCGACGACGAGGGCGAACCCCATGCGGGGCGAGACGTCGCGGAGCGCGTCGCGGGCCACCGCGAGGTCGGCGCTGCCCCAGCGCTCCTTGAGCCCGCCGACCACGAAGAACAGCAGGGCCGAGACCAGCCCGTGGGCGACGTTGGCGAACAGCGCCGCCTGCATCCCGGTCGCCGTGCCGGAGGCCAGTCCCAGGGCGACGAAGCCCATGTGGGCCACGGAGCTGTAGGCGACGAGGCGCTTGAGGTCGCGCTCGACCATGCAGGCCAGGCCTCCCCAGAGGATGCCGACCGCGCCGCTCGCGGCGAGGTACGGCGAGACCGCGGAGAATCCCTCGGGGACCGTGGGAACGGCCAGCCGGACGATGCCGTACGTCCCCATCTTGAGCAGGACCGCGGCGAGCAGCACGGACCCTGCGGTGGGCGCGATGGTGTGCGCCGGCGGGAGCCAGGTGTGCAGCGGCCACAGCGGAACCTTGATGCCGAGGCCCACGACGAGGAGCACGGCGACGAGCACCTGCGTCGAGGTGGACAGCCCTGCGCCGTGCGCGGCGGCCAGTCGGCCGAGGTCGGACGTGCCGCTCTGGAC
>DATLPT010000199.1:0-7285 GCA_035535635.1 Lapillicoccus sp.
GTCGCGACGGTTGTGCGCAAGGTCGACTCCGCCCACGAAGGCGACGTCCGTCGTCGGGTCGTCGTGGTGCCGGATGACGACGAACTTCTGGTGGTGCGACCCCCCGGCCCGCACGCGCATGTCGAGCAGCACTTCCGCGCCACGATGCTGGAGGCGCTCGCCGAGGTGCCGGTTCTCTGTCGCGAAGAAGCCGGTCTGGTCCAGGTGCGAGCGCCACACCAGGCCACGGACGTCGACTCCGCGCTCGTGGGCGGCGCCCAGCACCTGGAGGACCTCGGAGCCCGGCTCCCCGATGAGCCGCTCGTCCGCGTCACCCTGCCAGTCGGTGAAGAGCACCAGGTCGCCCGCCTGGGTGGCGTACACGGCGTCGTAGAGCTCCCGGAAGTACGTCGCGCCGTGGACGAGCGGCGTGACGAGGTTGCCATCCGACCACGCGCGGTCGCCGCCGTGGCGGTCGTCCAGGCGCGTGTCCCCGTTGTCGCGCTCCGTGCGGGTGAGCAGCCACTCGCCAGGTTCGGTCACGTCACCGAGGATGCCGCACTCGTACGCTGGTTCACATGTCGCTGCAGATGATGTCGGTCCTCGCCACCGCGATGCGCGAGCTACGCCAGCATCCGGTCGCCCTGCGGGTCCGGGCCGAGCTCGACGGGACGACGGTCGTCGACTCGACGGCGGCCCGCCTGGTCTGGGAGCCACGGCGGATCGTCTCGGCGTATGCGGTTCCCGTCGCCGACATCGCCGGTTCCCTCGTGAACCCACAAGCCGTGACCCCCGACCTCCGTTCCCTTCCACCGGTCCTCAGCCCACGTCAGGGGTTCACCGTGCACTCGGCGAGCGGAACCGCATACGACATCAAGACGGCCCAGGGCACGTTGCCGGGTGCGGCGTTCGTCCCTGACGATCCGGAGCTTTCCGACTACGCAGTGCTGGATTGGGCGGCCTTCACGCGCTGGTTCGAGGAGGGCGAGGAGGTCCGCGGCCATCCGCGCGAGCCGTTCCACTCGATCCGGTGCCTGCCGTCCGACCGGCACGTCGTCGTGGAGGTCGACGGCCAGGTCGTCGCCGACACCCACCGGGCCGTCATGCTGCTGGAGACGATGCTGCCGCCGCGGTGGTACATCCCCCAGGAGGAGGTCCGGATGGACCTGCTGACGCGGTCCGACTCCCACACCATCTGCGCCTACAAGGGCCAGGCGTCGTACTGGTCCTACGGCGACGCGACGGACATCGTCTGGACCTACGAGGACCCGCGCCACGAGGCGCAGCCGGTGCGCGGGCTGCTCAGCTTCTACGCCGAGTTCAGCGACTACGTCGTCGACGGCGAGCGGATCCCGCGGCCCGTGACGGAGTGGAGCCGGTCACGGACCTGAGATCGCCAGGGAGGCTGAGCCCCTTTCCGCGGCTAAGGCGCGCTCGAACGCCTCCCGCGAACATTGCGGCGGCACGACGGGGCGATCGCGGGAACAACGTGACCCTCTGGGGTCAACCTTCGCCCACGATCGCCCCGGTCTGTCAGCCCGCGGCTTCCGCCTCGCCCAGCATCCAGCGGTGACCGAACGGGTCCCGGAACACGGCGGTCCGACCGTGCTCGCTGTCCTCGGGTCCGCGGTCGAGGATCGCGCCGCACTCGACCGCCCGGGCGGTCAGGCCTTCGACGTCGTCCGTCGTCAGGTAGAGCGTGACCGCGACACCGCGCCCTGTGAGAGGCGCCTCCACGTTCAGGTCCGGGTAGGCGTCGGACATCATCAGGGGCGCTCCCTCGAAGGACAGCTCGACGTGTCCGATCCGCCCGTCCTCCATGACGATCGGCTCGTACATGACCGTCGCGCCCATGGCGTCGACGTACCAGTTGACCGCAGCCCGGGCGTTTTCCGTGCAGATGTACGGGCGGATCTCACTCATCACGTGCTCCTTCCAGTGGTGACATGAAGGACCAGAGCCCGCCCTCCAGGTCGCGGGCGTCGTACTCCCGGAAGCCGTAGCTCTCGTCCCGAGGTTCCCCGACGACGTCAGCGCCCGCGGCGACGGCTCGCGCGTAGTGCGCGTCGACGTCGTCGACCAGCACAGCCATGCAATGCGTCGAGACGCCAAGGCCGGCGGGGGAGACCAACCCGTGCTCCGCCGACGACGGGTGCAGCCACACGACTCCGTCGCCCACATGGAGCTCGCCGTAGACCACCCGACCCGTCTCGTCGCGGGACAGCCGCCCGGGGCCGAAACCGAACACCGTCACGAGATGGTCGTGCACCACCCCGATGTCGTCGTAGACCAGCAGCGTCAGTCGCTGCGTGATGTTGGGGTCCATCTCACCCAGCCCTTCCATGACCTCGACCAGCTCACGCTCGTCGGGCCCTCCGGCTGCTCCCGAAGGCACTCCCCCACCGCACGGATCCGCTCGCGCAGCCGGCCCATCGCGGACAACCGTTCGTCGAGTACGGCAAGATGCCGCTCGACCGCGTCGGCGAGCTGGTCCGGAGAGCCCTCCAGCGCTTCGGGGATCTGGGCCAGCGGGATGCCGACATGACGGAGCAGGTTGACCCGGTGCAGCCGGCGCACGTCGTCGTCGCCGTACACCCGGGTGTCCGCCGGCCAGCCGCTCGGACGGCGGGAGCAGCCCGATCTCCTCGAGGTAACGCAACGTCCTCACGGTGAGCCCGGTTCGCCGGGCCACCTCCCCGATCCGCAGCTGCTCGGATTTGTCGACCACGTCTCGAACGCTAGAACCTTCCGGGACGGCAGGTTCAAGCCCCGGGAACCCCAACACCGGGCAGAACCGTTGGTCCGGGCGACAACTGGTGTCATCCAGGGAGGCAGCAGCCATGAGCTTTATCGACGACGTGTCCCGCAAGGTGAAGCAGAAGGCCGAGGAGTGGGACGTCCAGGCCAAGGCCGAGAAGTTCGTCGCCGAGGTCGACAAGGTCGCCCACGAGGCCAAGGACAAGGCCGCCGAGTACGCCGACGACAACCGCGGCCGGTTCCGCGAGGGTCTCGACAAGGTCGGCGCCAAGATCGACGAACGGACCGACGGCAAGTACCACGACAAGGTCACCAAGGCCACCCAGAAGCTGGACGAGGGCGTTGGAAAGCTCGCCGAGCAGCGCCACGGTGGACCCACCGGGCCGTCCGCATCCAGCAGCACGGGGTATGCGTCGGGTCCGGCCGCGGGCACCACCACCTCCGCGACCGAGGGGACACCCGCATACTCGCCGGAGCCATACACGCCGGAGCCGTACACCGCCGACCCGATCGAGCCGGCGCAACCGCTCGACGAGCCGTCGCACACCGGATGGCCGCAGGACCGGCCGCCGCGCTGACCGGAGCCGGCGGCGTCCAGCATGTGGGACGGCCTCGGTAGCATTCCCACATGCCCGCCGTCCGACTGCTGCTTAACGATGACGCGCGGGACCTGCTCCACCTGACCCGGGAGATCTGCGCGAAGGACCTGGCGCCGTACGTCGACGAGATGGAGCGGGCCGCCGAGTTACCGCGCGACGCGTTCCGGCTGCTCGGCAAGTCCGGGCTGCTGTCGCTGCCCTATCCCGAGGAATACGGCGGCGGAGGCCAGCCCTACGAGGTCTACCTCCAGGTGGTCGAGGAGATCGCGTCGGTCTGGATGAGCGTCGCCGTTGGGATCAGCGTGCACTCGCTGACCTGCTACCCGGTCGCCGCGTGGGGCACCGAGGCCCAGCGGGAGGCGCTGCTGCCGGCGATGCTCGGTGGTGACCAGCTGGGCGCCTACTGCCTCAGTGAGCCGATGTCCGGCTCCGACGTCGCGTCCATGACGACGCGAGCGATCCGGGACGGCGACGCCTACCTCCTCAAGGGCACCAAGGCCTGGATCTCACACGCGGGCCACGCGGACTTCTACACGACCTTCGCGCGCACGTCCGACGACGGCGGACGCGGCCTGTCCTGCTTCGTCGTCCCGGCCGACGCGGCCGGCATCGAGTTGGCGCCGCCGGAGCGGAAGATGGGCCTCGCCTGCGACACGGTGGGCCAAGTGGTGTTCGACGGGACGCCGGTGGACGCCGAGCGCCGGATCGGCGACGAGGGCCAGGGGATGGCGATCGCGCTGGCCGCCTTGGACTCCGGCCGGCTCGGGATCGCCGCTGCCGCAACGGGACTCGCGCAGGGTGCGCTCGACGCCGCACTGGCGTATGCGAAGCACCGTGAGCAGTTCGGTCAGCCGATCGCCGACTTCCAGGGCGTGGCGTTTCTGCTTGCCGACATGGAGGCGGCGGTGACGAGCGCGCGGGCGACATACCTCCATGCCGCCCGGCTGCGCGACGCGGGCCGGCGCTTCGCGAAGGAGGCCGCTGTGGCCAAGCTCGTCTGCACTGACAACGCGATGCGCGTAACCACCGATGCGATCCAGGTGCTCGGTGGCGCGGGGTACACGACAGACTTCCCGGTCGAGCGGTACTTCCGCGAGGCCAAGGTCACCCAGATCTTCGAAGGGACCAACCAGATCCAGCGGCTCGTCATCTCGCGCCAGCTGCTGAAGAACACCTGAGGAGAACCCTTGCGGATCACCGACTCCACCGTCGCGATCGTCACCGGCGGGGCGTCCGGTCTCGGCGGCGCGACCACCCGCCGGCTGGCGACCGACGGCGCCCAGGTCGTCATCCTCGACCTTGCCTCGTCGCCCGGCGCCGCGTTGGCGTCCGAGCTCGGCGAGCGGGTTCGGTTCGTGCCGGCCGACGTGCGGGACGAGTCTTCGGTTCATGCTGCGGTGGACGCGGCCGCGTCGATGGGTGAGCTGCGGATCGCGGTGACTTGCGCGGGAATCGGGACGGCCGGCCGAGTCATAGGCCGGAACGGTCCCCTGGCGTTGGCCGACTTCCAGCGCACGATCGACATCAACCTCGTCGGGACGTTCAACGTGCTGCGGCTCGCGGCGGCCGCGATGCTGTCGAACGAGCCGGTCGACGGCGACCGGGGCGTCGTCGTCATGACGGCGAGCATCGCGGCGTACGACGGTCAGATCGGCCAGGCCGCGTACGCGGCGAGCAAGGGCGGCGTCGTTGCCCTCACCCTGACCGCGGCGCGCGACCTCGCGGACAAGTTCGTCCGCGTCGTCACCATCGCGCCGGGCACCTTCGCGACGCCGATGCTGGCCGGGCTGCCCGAGGAGGCGATCGCGGCACTCGAGGCGGGGATCCCGCACCCGTCGCGATTGGGCCAGCCGGAGGAGTATGCGGCCCTGGTTCGCCACGTCGTCGACAACGGCATCCTCAACGGCGAGGTGATCCGGCTGGACGGCGCGCTGCGGATGCCGCCGCGCTGAGCCGCATACGCCCGCTGGTCAGCCGGCCGGGAGCATCGCGCGAAGGGTCTGGATGGTGTCGGCGTCCTCGGGACGCTTGTCCTCGCGGTACCGCTTCACTCGAGCGAACCGAAGCGCGATCCCGCCGGGATAGCGGCTGGACCGCTGCACGCCGTCGAGAGCGATCTCGACCACGGTGACCGGCTCGACGTAGACGACGTGCTCGGTCGACCGGGTCTCGATGGTCGGGAAGTGCTCGGTCTGCCAGCGCAGCAGCGCGTCTGTGAGGCCCTTGAACGTCTTGCCGACCATGACGAACCCGCCCGGTTCGCCGAACTCCCCCGTCGGGTCGTGCGCGCCGAGGTGCAGGTTCGACAGCCACCCGGTCCGCCGCCCCGAGCCCCATTCGACCCCGAGCACCACCAGGTCGTAGGTGTGCACCGGCTTGACCTTGACCCAGCTCTTGCCCCGGCGCCCCGCCGCATACAGCGAGTCGATGCCCTTGACGACGACGCCCTCGTGGCCGGCCGCGAGCGCCTCGCGCGAGACGCGGTCGGCGACGACCGGGTCGGCGGTGACCTGACCGGGGATCCGGTATGCGCCGACGACCTTCTCGAGAACCGGTTGCCGTTCGCTCAGCGGCCGGTCGATGAGGTCCTCGCCGTCGACATGGAGGACGTCGAAGAACCAGGGCTTGAGCACCGCGGCGCGCTGCGCCTCGGCGCCGAACCGGGACATCGTGTCCTGGAACGGCCGTGGGCCGCCGTCCTCGTCGAGTGAGAGCGTCTCGCCGTCGAGGATCAGACGCTCGGCCGGGAAGGTCCGGACGACCTCGACCACCTCCGGCACCCGGTGGGTGATCTCGGCGAGGTTGCGGGTGAAGACACGGACGTCGTCGCCGTCGCGGTGCACCTGGATCCGGGCTCCGTCGAGCTTGTACTCGACCGACGCCTCGCCAGTTATCGACAACGCCTCGGCAGGATCGGCGGCCGTGGAGGCCAGCATCGGCAACACGGGCGTCCCGACCGCTAGCCCGATCTGCTCCAGAGCCTCCGCGCCGCCGGTGAGGGCGGCTCGGGCGGTCTGACCCAGGTCGCCGGACAGCATGGCGGCCCGCCGGACGAGGGTTCCGGGGACGTCGGCCGCCTTGGCGACCGCATCGAGGAGGACGCCTTCGAGCGCGCCGGTCCGCATCTCACCGATGAGGACGCGGGTCACGAAGGACTGCTCGTCCGCCGTGGCCTGCTGGCCGAGGGCCCGGAGGGAGTCACTGCGGATCGCCGCCGACCCGGCGCCGGTCGTGGCGAGCAGCTGGTCGAGGAGCCGGTCGAGATCGGCGACCTTGAGGCTCGGCGTCGGGGCCGGTTCGCCCATGAGCGCCCAGACGGTGCGGTAGCCGACGCCGACGCGGCCCTGTCGCGCTCGGCCGACGAGGAAGCCCACCGTTGGCGCGATCTCGTCCGGCGGCAGCCGGCGCAGGAGGTCGGCCAGCGCGTCGACCTTGGCCAGCCGGGAGGACGTCGCCGCGACGGTGCCGGCCGTAACGACGACCTCGCTCAGCAACATGACCGGCATCCTCGCACCCGCCCGCGACGCCCCCGCTACCACGGGCCGAGAGGCCAACTTTTGTCGTTCCCGGCGCTCGAGAACGACAAAAGTTGGCCTCTCAGCTGGAGGCTCGGGCCCGCGTCAGGCGGGGGCGGACGCCGCCACCGACGCCGCCGCGCTGAAGCGGCCGGTCCACTCCGCCATCTCGCGCCGGACCACGTCGGGCGCTTCCTCCAGCGTGAACGGTGCCCCGACGACCGCCAGCCCGAACACAAGCCACGGTGCCTCCCGCGCCGTCATCTCGAGGCGGCACACCTCCTCGGACACGCCAGTCACCTTGCCCCACCGCCCAATCCGCCGTGTCACCACGTCCGCGCGCGCCTGGACCACGGCCACAACCCGCAGCTCCTGCTCGCCCCGCGACATCCCCTCGCGGACGAACGCCGCCGGGTCCCCTCCGGGGACCGCCCG
>DATLPT010000200.1:0-5474 GCA_035535635.1 Lapillicoccus sp.
CGGGGCGTCCTCGTCCGCGACGTCGGCATCCCGCACCACCTGCGCGTGACCGCCGGCACACCGGACGAGACGTCGGCGTTCCTACGGGCCATGGCCGATCTGCCACACTCGCACCGACAGCAGCACCAGCGCGCCGAGGGGACGAGGGCATGACGGACGCCGCGAGGCACCGCCGGGCCAGTCTTAGCCGCGCCACGAGCGAGTCGAAGGTCGACCTCACCCTCGACCTCGACGGCACCGGCGAGTCCGAGGTCTCGACCGGCGTGCGGTTCTACGACCACATGCTCGCCTCCCTGGCCAAGCACTCGCTTATCGACCTCACCGTGAACGCGACCGGGGACGTCGACGTGGACGCCCACCACACCGTCGAGGACGTCGCGATCGTCCTCGGAGACGCCCTGCGCGAGGCTCTCGGCGACAAGCGCGGCATCTCCCGCTTCGGCGACGCGACCGTGCCGCTCGACGAGGCGCTGGTCCAGGCCGTCGTCGACGTCGCCGGGCGCCCGTACTGCGTCCACACCGGGGAGCCGGAGGGCCAGGAGTACGTCGTCATCGGCGGTACCTACGCAGGGTCGCTGACCCGCCACGTCCTCGAGACGCTCGCCCACCACGCCGGCATCGCGCTTCATGTCCGCGTGCTCGGCGGCCGCGACCCGCACCACGTCGTCGAGGCGCAGTTCAAAGCGGTCGCCCGTGCGCTGCGGGCCGCCGTGGCGGTCGACCCGCGCGTGACCGGCATACCGAGCGCCAAGGGCAGCCTCTAGCGGTGGCCCTGCGCGAACCACCCGTGCGCAGACCTTCGGGCATCCTCCTCGTCCACGGCGGCGTCGCCGCCACGGTGTCGTGGGCCGAGACGGGCGTCTCGCCGTTGGCCGTCGTCCCCGAGGACGGCCGGTGGACCGCGGTGCTTCCCGTCGAGCAGTCGACCGCCGTCCGCCCGCCGTACGACGACGCGGTGACGATGCTGCTCAACCGGCCGGTGCCCCATCGGCTCCGGCCGGCCGTGGGCGTCGGTGTTGTCGGCCGCCGCGCCCTGCTCTGCGTGACGCCGGGCGGTTGGCGCGCGGTACGCCGGTGGCTGGTCTGGCAGCCAGGTCGCGGGGTGGTCCACCCCAGTGGCCTGCCGGTGGCCCGGCTGGCCGACGTCGTCGGCGCGGCGGGCGTCGACGATCCGGGAGCAGTCGGTGAGCTGGCCGACGTCCTGCACGACCCGGCCGGGGACGCCCGGGCCGTGACAGGCGACCTCTTGGAGGTGCTCAAGCTGCCCGGTGGCAGCTACCTCGACGGGTCCGCGGTCGCGGCCGACGCCTTCGGCGCGTCGGTGATCGCGCCGAAGCCCTCCGTCGTGCGCCGGTACGACAAGGCCGTGCACGATGATGTCAGATGGCGCGACGATACGGAGGACCGGCAACGATGAGCTCCCCGCCCACCGTGGTGGTCTTCGACTACGGCAGTGGCAACGTGCACTCCGCCGTCCGCGCCCTGGAGCGGGTCGGCGCCGCCGTCACCCTGACCGGCGACGCGACCGCGGCCCTGGACGCCGCCGGCCTGTTCGTGCCCGGGGTGGGGAACTTCCACGCCTGTATGCGAGGACTCCGGGACGCCGACGGCGCGCGGGTCATCGACGTCCGGCTGGCCGGCGGCCGGCCGGTTCTCGGGGTATGCGTCGGCATGCAGGTGCTCTTCGACGGCTCCACGGAGCCGTCCAAGGGCCTGTCGGAGGAGGGGCTGGGGGAGTGGCCCGGGATGGTGGACCGGCTGCCGGCCGACGTGGTGCCGCACATGGGCTGGTCCACGGTCGAAGCGGGACCCGACACGCGCTTGTTCGCGGGGGTCGAGGACGAACGGTTCTACTTCGTCCACTCGTACGCAGCGCAGGACTGGACGCTCCACCCCGTCGGGAGCTTCGCGGTGGTGGCACCGGTGGTCACCTGGGCGACGCACGGGATCGACTTCGTCGCCGCCGTGGAGAACGGGCCGCTGTGTGCGACCCAGTTCCATCCGGAGAAGTCCGGCGACGCCGGGGCGCACCTGCTGGAGAACTGGGTCAGGTCGCTGTGAGCGAGGGGTCGCGTCTGGAGCTGCTGCCGGCTGTCGACATCGCCGACGGCCGTGCGGTTCAGCTGATCCAGGGCGTGGCCGGCAGCGGTGGCGAGTTCGGCGACCCTCTTCACGCCGCGCTGGCCTGGCAGGACCAGGGCGCCGAGTGGCTCCACCTCGTCGACCTCGACGCCGCGTTCGGTCGAGGTTCCAACCGTGAGCTCGTCGACTCGATCGTCGGGAAGCTCGACATCAAGGTCGAGCTGTCCGGGGGGATCCGCGACGCCACGTCCTTGTCCGCCGCGCTCGCGTCCGGCTGCCGCCGGGTCAACCTCGGGACGGCTGCCCTCGAGCAACCCGAGTGGACCGCTGAGGCGATCGCCGAGCACGGTGACCGGATCGCCGTGGGCCTCGACGTCCGCGGGACCACGCTGGCTGCGCGCGGGTGGACGCGTAACGGCGGCGACCTGTGGGAGACGCTGGAGCGGCTCGACCGCGAGGGCTGCGCGCGGTACGTCGTCACGGACGTCCACAAGGACGGGATGCTCGCCGGGCCGAACCTCGGCCTGCTCCAGCAGGTGTGCGAGCGCACATCCCGTCCGGTCGTCGCCAGCGGCGGGGTGTCGAGTCTGGACGACGTGCGGGCGCTGCGGCAGTTAGTGGGGGCCGGCGTCGAGGGGGCGATCATCGGGTCGGCGCTCTACCGGGGCGCGTTCACGCTGGCCGAGGCGCTCGAGGTGGCCGGGCGGTCATGACGGACCAGCGGCGCGCCGACCGGGAGCGACACTTCTCCGGCGGCATCTGGGAAAAGACCTACGGGTACTCCCGCGCCATGCGGGTGGACCGGTTCGTCCTCGTCTCGGGCTGCACGTCGATGGTCGAGGGCCGAGTGAGGTTTCCCGCCGACCCGGGCGCCCAGGTGCGCGTCGCCATCGAGACGGCCTTGGCGGCACTGGCGGAGCTCGGCGCCGCCGCGGACGACGTCGTCCGCACCCGGATGTACGTCACCCACCGCCGCGACTGCGACGCGGTGGGCCGGGTGCACGCCGAGCTGTTCGGGGCGAACCCGCCGGTGGCGACGATGGTCATCGTGTCCGGACTGCTCCACCCCGACATGCGCGTCGAGATCGAGGTCGAGGCGGTCCTGCCCGACTCCCAGATCGGATGAGGGGCACCTGATGACGGACACCGACAGCGCCGGGACCCCGTGGGCGGGGCGGTACCTCTTTGAAACGGAGTTCGACGCCGACCAGGGGGGTGCCGACGCGGAGGTGGCGGACGCTCTCGCGGAAGCCCACGAACGGCCGTCCGCGGAGGCCGACGCCCGGCTCGCCCGCGCGGCGGCGGCCGCCCGCTGGCTGGTTCCGGTTGTCGCGGTCCGAAGCGACGACGACGAGGGCGAGGACCCGCATACCGGCGACCCGCATACCAGCGACCCGCACACGGGCGACCCCCGCACCGACATGGCCATCCTCACGCTGGTCGCTCCGGACGGCCGTCGCGCCCTCCCGCTCTTCACCAGCGTCGCGGCGCTCGCCGCCTGGGATGCCTCAGCCCGACCGGTACCCGTGTCCGCCGCCCGGGCCGCGCAGGCGGCAGTGGCCGACGGTTGCCAGGTGGCGGTGGTCGACCTGGGTGGCGGCCACTCCACCGAGCTGCGTCCGAGCATGTTGTGGGCGCTCGCGCAGCAGGTCGAGTGGATGCCTGCGCACTACGATCCCGTCGTCGCGCAAGCGGTTTCGGAGGCCGTCGCGAACGAGCCGGACGTGGTGACCCACCAGCTCGAGGAGGGCGAACCGCTGGGGTGCGGCGTGCTGCGGGTAGTCCTGGGCATCCGCGCCGGGCTGAGCGAGGAGCTGGTCGAGTCGCTCGCCACCCGGATCGGGGAGGAGCTGGCGGTCGACGAGGACTTCCGCGCGCGGGTGGACGAGCTGACGCTGTCCGTGGCGTCGGTCAGGCGATGAGGCCGAGCGGCGTCGGGGTCTGGTCGAGCACCCGGGTCGGGTCCGCGCCGAGCACCTTGTCGAGGACCTCGGCGTAGACCGCTCGGAAGTCGACCGTCGTCTTGAGGTCGCCGTTGTCGAGATCGGTCAACGACGGTTGGTCCCCGTGGAACCCCGCCCGGACCGTGTCGCCGACGAGGAACACCGGGCCCGCGGTGCCGTGGTCGGTGCCCTGCGAGGCGTTGGCCCGCACCCGGCGGCCGAACTCGGAGTAGGCCATCACCACCACGTCCTTCACCCGCGGCGACCCGGCCAAGGCCGACCGGAACGCGGTGATCGCCTTGTCCACCTGGGTCAGCTGGGCGGTCTGGGCGATCTTCTCGTCCGCGTGGGTGTCGAACCCGGACGCCGAGACCGCGTAGACCCTGGTCGGCACGTCGGCCTTGATGCACCGCGCCACGACGTCCAGCTGAGCGGACAGCACGGCCCGCTGGCCGTTGCCTGCGGCGTCACCACCGGCCTCGTCCCCGGAGTCCGACGTGAGATGTCCGAACGTCTGCTCGCACCGCTGCTGGGCCGCGTACGACGCCACGACGAGGTTCGCCGCCGGGCCGTCGGCGGCGTCCGGCGTGGCGAACCCCTTCAGCACGGCGGCCGTCATAGCCGACGACGTGGACTTCCCCACCGAGAGCGCGGCCGCGGTGGCCTTGACGCCCACCGCCAGGGGCGGCAGCACCTCACCGATGTTGAGCGCCAGCAGCGGGTCGTCGCCGGCCGTGTCGAGCCACCGGCCGACCCACCCGGACGGCACCGGCGTCTCCGGCGACCCGGTCTGCCAGATGTCCATCGAGCGGAAGTGGCTGTGGTCCGGTTTCGGATACCCGACGCCGCGGACGATGGCCAGGTTCTGCTGTTTCCACAGATCGGCCAGCCCGGTCATCCCGGGGTTTAGACCGAACTGGCCGTCCAGGTGCAGGACCTCCTCGGGGGAGTACGCGAGCTCCGGGCGCGCATCGTGGTAGGCCGGGTCGGCATACGGCACAACGGTGTTGAGGCCGTCGTTACCGCCGTACATGGTGACCAGGACAAGGATCGAACTGTTGGCCGGCAGCGGGTCCGACTGTCCGCGAGCCAGCACGTGCTCGAGCGTCACCCCCGCGGCGCCGGCCAGCAGGGCCGTCGCGCCGGCCACGCCGGACGCCCGCAGAAGGGTCCGCCGGGTCAGCCCGTCCATGGGCTTCTTCGGGTCCAGCGGCGGCAGGTTGGCCATCAGATCACCAGGTTCTCCGGGCTCACCAGCGCCATCGCGACGAGGCGCTGAGGGTCGTCGGTATGCGTCTTCAGCTCGGCCAGCGTGCGGTTCGAGAAGTCCGGGATGCCGAGGAGGTGCCCGACCGCCTCGACCCGGCCGGTCGGCGAGGTGGACTGGACCGGGCCGAGGTCGCCGGCCCGGGCCAACAAGGCGGCCGTCTGCACGCGGGTCGTCGCGGA
>DATLPT010000201.1:0-13021 GCA_035535635.1 Lapillicoccus sp.
ATCGTTGCCGGTACGCCGACCTACCCGGGCGCCGCCGTCCTCAGCGCCCTCGGTGCGCTCGGAGCCGGACCGGGCATGGTCCGGTACGTCGGCCCACCGGAGGTTCAGGCTCTGGTCCACGCCACGGCACCCGAGGCGGTCACCGCCGAGGGACGGGTGCAGGCGTGGGTATGCGGATCCGGTTTCGACCCCGGCAGCCGGGCCAAGGGCGTCGCCGAGCAGAAGCATCACGTCGAGGACGCCTTGGCCTCCGACCTGCCCGTCGTGGTCGACGCCGGAGCGCTGGAGATGATCGACCGTCGGGAGGCGCCGACCCTGCTCACTCCACACGCCGGCGAGCTGGCCCGGCTTCTGACCCGGCTCGCCGCCGGGCCGGACGGTCCCGGCGAGGTCACTCGTGACCAGGTGACCGCCGCACCGCTGGCCCACGCCCGCGCCGCCGCCGAGCAGACCGGCTGCACCGTGCTCCTCAAGGGGTCGCACACCCTCGTCGTCTCGCCGGACCGGTCCCGCGCAGTCCGCGCGCAGGCCGACGCTCCGGCCTGGCTGGCCACGGCCGGCGCCGGCGACGTCTTGGGCGGCCTGCTCGGGACCCTTCTCGCGGCCGGCCTGGACCCCCTCGACGCCGGGGCGCTCGGCGCCCTGGTCCACGGCGTGGCCGCGGACCGGACCAACCCCGGAGGCCCGGTCCGGATTACCGACGTGGCCCGACGCATACCGGAGACCGTGGCCGCCCTGCTCCGCTTTCCGTGAGCTCAAAGGCCGGCAGCCCCTCCTGCCACACTGGCGCCGTGAACCTGCCCGCGGGCGCTCCCGGTGCTGCCGTCGTCGACGTCGGCGCCATCACGGCGAACGTCCGCGTGCTCCACGAACGGTCCCCGACCGCCGAGCTCATGGCGGTGGTCAAGGCCGACGGGTACGGCCACGGCCTGTTCGAGTCCGCCCGCGCCGCCCAGGCCGGAGGTGCCACCTGGCTCGGGGCGGCGCAGCAGCCCGAGGCGGTCGCGTTGCGCGACGCCGGGTTCGGCGGCCGGATCTTCACCTGGCTCCACGTCCCGGGCAACGACTTCGGCGAAGCCCTCACCCGCGAGATCGACGTCTCCGCCAGCGCCCCGTGGGCGCTCGACGCCGTCGTCGAGGCGGCCCGGGCCACCGGCCGGACCGCCCGCGTCCACCTCAAGGCCGACACCGGACTCGGCCGCAACGGCGCCTACGGCCAGGACTTCCTCGACCTCGTCGCCGGCGCGCGCCGCCACGAGGCGGAGGGCGCCGTCCGGGTGGTCGGCGTGTGGTCCCACTTCGCCTACGCCGACGAACCCGACCACCCGACCGTGCGACGGCAGCGGGAGGTGTTCGAGGAGGCCGTCCGCGCCGCTGAGGCCGCCGGCTGCCACCTCGAGGTACGGCACCTCGCCAACTCGGCCGCCACCTTGACCAACTCGTCGGTCCACTACGACCTCGTCCGCCCGGGAATCGCGGTCTACGGGCTGACTCCCGTCCCGCAGCTCGGCGGACCCGACGCATACGGGCTGACCCCCGCGATGACCCTCACCGCGCGGCTGTCCCTGGTGAAGCGGGTCCCGGCCGGGCAGGGCGTGTCGTACGGGCACGCTTACATCACTCCGCGCGACACCGTCCTCGGGCTGGTACCGCTGGGGTATGCGGACGGCATCCCTCGCAACGCGACGAACGTCGGCCCGGTGGCGGTGCACGGCAGGCCTAACGTCATCGCCGGGCGGGTATGCATGGACCAGTTCGTCGTCGACCTGGGGCCTGGCTCGACCGCCCGGGAGGGCGACGAGGTCGTCCTCTTCGGTGCCGACCCCGACGGCCCGACGGCGCAGGCGTGGGCCGATGCAACCGGGACGATCAGCTATGAGATCGTGACGCGGATCGGGACGCGGGTGCCCAGGGTCTATGTCGGAGGAGAGGCGTGAGCTCCAGCAGGAACGGCCTCATCGGGCTGGGGATCGGCCTGGGCGTGGCCGGGGCGGCGACGGCCGCCGGGCTGGTCGCGGACCGCATGCACAAGCGGCGCCAGGACGCGCTCGAGACCGGCGTCAGCCTGGTCGAGCAGCCGAGTGAAGAGCACTTCGTCGTGGCGACCGACGGCGTCCGGCTCCACGTCGAGGTGGACGAGCCCTCGCCCGGCGACGGGCTCGTCGAGGACGGCCGGGTGCGACCCACGGTCGTGATGTCACACGGCTTCTGTCTGACGTCCGAGTGCTGGGTGTTCCAGAGGCGGTACCTGCGGTGGGCGGGGTACCGGGTCGTGGTCTGGGACCACCGCGGGCACGGACGCTCCGATCGGGGCGACGTGGCGTCGTACACGATCGCCCAGCTCGGCGAGGACCTCGTCAGGGTCATCGACGCGGTCGCCCCCGAGGGCCCGCTGGTGCTGGTCGGTCACTCGATGGGCGGGATGACGACGATGGCGCTGGGGACCCTCTACCCCGACCTCGTGCGCGACCGGGTCGTCGCGTTCGGGGCGATCTCGACGTCGGCCGGAGGGATGCCGCTGGCCTCGGGACGCTTCGCGGCGGCGATGGGGCGGCTGCTCATCGAGCGGCTCGGGCCCGGGGTCGCGGGCGTCTTCGAGCACCGGCCGGAGCTGCTCAAGAACCTCCTCTCGGCCAACTCGGAGCTGGCCGAGTTCTTCGTCGAGCGGTACTCGTTCGCGTCGCCGGTTCCCCGCAGCGTTGTCAAGCTCGCGGCGAGGATGCTGCTCGGGACCAACCTCACCGTCCTGTCGTCGTTCACTCCCGCGTTCGACAACTACGACCAGACGGCGGGACTGGTCGCCTTCCAGGGCTGCGAGACCCTCGTCTTCAACGGCGAGCAGGACCTCGTGACGCCGCCTGAGCACAGCGAGGCGATCGTCCGAGCCCTGCCGGGGGCGCAGCACGTCATCGTTCGTGACGCCGGCCACGTGATCATGCTCGAGCACCCCGACCTGCTCAACCAGCAGCTCGACGCCCTGATCGAGCGGGCCGGCCGCCGCGCCGAGGAGCAGCAGCCGGCCGACCTGAGCCCGCGCGTCCGCCGGGTCGTCACCGACGTCGGCAAGAAGCGCCGGATCGAACGCGGGCTCGAGCGGATGGACGGCCAGCGGCGTTCGGCGCCGGGAAACCGGTCCACGCGGGAGCGGCGACGCGAGGCCTCGTGACCCGGCTGCCGGCCCGCGTCGTCCTCGCCTCGGCGGACGACGCGCACAACTTCGGTATGCGGCTGGGCCGGTTGCTGCGCGCCGGTGACCTCGTCGTGCTGACCGGCGGCCTCGGGGCCGGGAAGACGACGCTGACGCAGGGGATCGGCGCCGGGCTCGGCGTCCGGGGGCCGGTCACGTCGCCGACCTTCGTCCTGGCCCGGGTGCACCCGTCGCTCGTGGGTGGACCCCCACTGGCGCACGTGGACGCCTACCGGCTCGGTGGTGCGCTGGAGCTCGACGATCTCGACCTCGACACCGACGTCGCCGACAGCGTGACGGTGGTCGAGTGGGGCCACGGGGTGGCCGAGCGGCTGGCCGACGCCTACCTCGAGGTCGAGCTGGACGTCGCAGACGGCGAGGTCCGGCGCGCGACGGTCACCGGCCACGGCGCCCGCTGGCACGGCGTCGTCGGCTGACGCGGGCCGGCCGGCTTTGACCGCGTGCCGGCGAGGTCGCGCGCGTCGGCCTACTCGGCGAGCATCGGCAGGACCAGCCCGGTCCACGACTGAGGACGGGCGCCCAGGCCGCCGCCGGTCTCGGGGTTCCAGTACTCCGCCCAGCCGCTGGCGACCGCGCCCGTCATGGTGAGGTTCGCGAGATCTCTGGCCTCCTGCCGGCGTCCCCAACGGCGGAGGGCGAGCCACAGCAGGTAGTTCAGGTTGGGCCAGGCCGGTCCTCGCCAGTACATGCCCGGGTCGTATGCGTGGTGCGTGCGGGCGACGTTGGTCGGGCCGAACGGGGCGTGGAAGCGGCGGTCGTCCAGGAGCTGGTCGAGCGCGGCGGCCGCCTTGGCCCCGTCGTCGGTCACGAGTGCGGCCATGAGCCCGTCGCTGATGGGGATCAGCTCGGAGGGGCCGCCGCCCACGATGCCGAGGTCGCGCCAGAGCCGCTCGCGTGGCGACCAGAGCCGCTCGTCCACCGCGGCGGCCAGCTCGGCGGCCCAGCCGAGCAGCTCGGAGTCGCCGGTGGTCTCGCCGAGCTCGCGCAGGTTGAAGGCGACGTAGGCGTTGAACCCGGCCGGGGCGGCGGCGAAGCGCGACGACCACGTCGCGGCACCGTCGTCGGCAAACGTCACGTCGGCCATGAGCGCCTTGTTCCACGCGGTGCGGGCGGCCCGGTCGTAGTCCTCCGGCGTCCGCCCCGGTGCATCCCAGTCGTCCCAACGCGGCGAGTGGTCGTTGCCCGCCTCCCACGGGTGGACGACGAACAGCAGCCCCGACTCGGTGTCGCGGCGCCGCGTCCACAGCCACTCCAAGCCGCGGCGGGCCCGGGCGAGCGTCTCGTCGCTCAGGGTGAACCCCCGGTCGCGGAGCACCCGGACGGCGTGCCCGAACATCGGCGGCTGCGCCAGCGACGAGGTTGCCGCCAGGGGACCGAGGAAGGTGTCCGGACCGGCGGGGCCGTACCGCATGTGCGGGACCAGGCCGTCACGCAGCTGCCCGGCCAGGGTCGCCTCCAGCTCGACGACCGCTCGCGGGTCCTCGAGCGCCGCCCAGACCAGGGCGTGGAAGCAGGAGTCCCAGAGCCACAGGTGCGGGTAGGTGTCCGGGTTCGGGACGCAGTAGCCGCGGTCGGCGTCCCAGTTCTCCTCGAGGAGCTGCCGCACCCGGTCCCGGACCTCGACGAGCGTCGTCATGGAGGCTCACCGTCTCACGGGGCGAGGATCGCGCACCCGTCCCCGGATAGCCTTCCGAGGTGCTGCTGCTCGCCCTCGACACGTCGACGACGGCGATCACGGTGGCCCTCTACGACGGCTCGCGAGTGCTGGCCGAGGCGACCACCCTCGACGGTCGTGGGCACGGCGAGCACCTCGCGCCGGGCATCGCTCGAGTGCTGGAGGGCGCCGGAGCCCGCCCGGCCGACCTCACCGACATCGCCTGCGGACTCGGCCCCGGTCCTTTCACCGGCCTCCGCGTCGGGGTCGTCACGGCGCGCACCCTGGCGCTGGTGACCGGCGCCCGCCTCCACGGCCTGTGCAGCCTCGACGTCCTCGCGCTCCAAGCCGGCGTCGAGGGTCAGGTCCTCGTGGCCACCGACGCCCGGCGCAAGGAGGTGTACTGGGCGGCGTATGCGCGCTCGGCCACGGGCATACCGGATCGGCTCGACGGCCCGCACGTCGGAAAGCCCGCGGACCTGCCGCCGGACGTCGCCGCGCTGCCCGCCGTCGGACGCGGCCCGCGGCTCTACCCCGACGCCTTCCGCTCACCGGTCGACGGCCCGCTCGACGTCTCCGCCGCGGCGCTCGCCGAGCTGGTCGTCCGCCGGTTGGCCGCCGGAGACCCCGTGGATGAGCACGAGCCCTTTTACCTCCGCCGCCCGGACGTCGCCCCGCACGTCGTCGCCAAGTCGGCGCTCGGATGAGCGCGCTGCGTGAGGTCAGCTGGCGCGACATCCCGCGGCTGGTCGAGCTCGAGACCGAGCTGTTCGCCGACGACGCCTGGTCGGTGGAGACCTGGTGGGCCGAGCTGGCCGGTCGGCCGCGACGGTCCTACGTGGTGATGGACGGAGGCGGCGGCATCGAGGGGTATGCGGGTGTGGACCTCGGCGGTGACGTCGCCGACGTCATGACCGTCGCCGTCGTGCCCGGCTGGCGGGGTCGGGGACTCGGGGACCTCCTCGTCGGGGAGCTGGTGCGGCGCGCCGGGAAGAGCGGGGCCGGTTCGGTCATGCTCGAGGTGCGCGCCGACAACGGGCCGGCGCGCCGGCTCTACGAGCGGCACGGGTTCGAGGAAGTGTCGGTGCGCCGGCGGTACTACCGCCAGCCGGACGGGCCGGACGTCGACGCCGTGGTGATGCGGCGCCGCCTCGGTGGGGAGCCGTCGTGACCGACGAGCCGCTGGTCCTCGGGATCGAGACCTCCTGCGACGAAACCGGCGTCGGGATCGTCCGCGGCCGGACGCTGCTCGTCGACGCGGTGGCCAGCAGCGTCGACGAGCACGCCCGGTTCGGCGGGGTCGTCCCGGAGGTGGCCAGTCGCGCCCACCTGGAGGCGATGATCCCCACCATCGAGCGAGCCTGCCGTTCATCGGGGGTCGGGCTCGGGGATCTCGACGCCGTGGCGGTCACGTCGGGACCGGGTCTGGCCGGAGCGTTGTTGGTGGGCGTCGCGGCGGCCAAGGCGCTGGCCGTGGGCCTCGGCACGCCTCTCTACGGGGTCAACCACCTCGCCTCCCACGTCGCCGTGGACGTGGTCGAGCACGGGCCGCTGCCGGAACCGGCGATCGCCCTGCTCGTCTCGGGTGGACACTCCTCGCTGCTGCTGGTCCCGGACGTGACCGCGGACGTGCGCCCGCTCGGCTCGACCATCGACGACGCGGCGGGGGAGGCGTTCGACAAGGTCGCCCGGGTGCTGGGACTGCCGTTCCCGGGCGGGCC
Source organism: Lapillicoccus sp. (assembly GCA_035535635.1). Taxonomy (GTDB): domain Bacteria; phylum Actinomycetota; class Actinomycetes; order Actinomycetales; family Dermatophilaceae; genus Lapillicoccus. Next base: position 6,584 of record DATLPT010000201.1, read on the forward strand.
GCACATCGACCGCGCCGCGCGCGAGGGGGACCACGTGGCCATCGACTTCCCGCGCGGTCTGACCGCCGGCAAGGATCTCGACCGGCACCGCTTCGACTTCTCGTTCTCGGGGCTCAAGACCGCCGTCTCGCGGTGGGTCCAGATGCGGCAGATCGCGGGCGAACCGGTTCCGGTGGCCGACGTGGCCGCGAGCTTCCAGGAAGCGGTGGTCGACGTCCTCACCCGCAAAGCGGTGGCCGCCTGCCGGACCGAAGGCGTGGACGACCTGCTCGTCGGTGGCGGGGTGGCGGCCAACTCGCGGCTGCGCGCCCTGGCTCAGGAGCGCTGCGACGCATACGGGATCCGGCTGCGCATACCGCGACCGGGACTCTGCACCGACAACGGAGCCATGGTGGCTGCGCTCGGCGCCCAGATGCTCGCCCGCGGCGTGTCTCCGTCGGCGCTCGACCTGCCGGCCGACTCCTCGATGCCGGTGACGCTGGTCCGCGCCTGACCCCCGCCTTTCCGCCTTCCAGACTCACGTTGTTGTCGATTTCGCGCGTCGAGCGGGCCCCGAACTGGTGACAACGTCAGTCTGGAAGCTGAAAAGTGTGCTCGCCGAGGGCCGCTAGCAGGTCGCGAGGCCGCGGCGGACCTTCAGGTCGAGAACCCGCGTTGCGGCGGCGTCGACCTGGGCGGCGAACGCCGGTTCGGCCGCAGCCTTGTCGCGGAGTGCGCCGGCCATCGCCGGGACGGTCGACGGCAGGCCGGTGAGCACGACGTCGCCGCCCGCCGCGACGAATCGTGTCGCCCGCTCCGCCGGCGGGACATCGGCCACCGCCCGCGCTGCGCCGAGGTCGTCGGAGATGACGACCCCGTCGAAGCCGAGCTGGTCGCGCAGCAGGCCGGTCACGATCGGCCGTGAGAACGGGGCCCGGTTCGCCGGGTCGAGTTTCGGGTACAGCGCCGAGGAGACCATGACGAGGTCGGCGCCGGCCTGGATGCCGGCTCGGAACGGCTCGAGGTAGGCGTCGTTCGCGGTGGTCGTCGAGTCGGTCGTGTCGGTGGCCGTGAGGTCCGTGTTGCCGGTTACGCGGCCGAGGCCCGGAAAGTGCTTGAGGGTGGCGCTGACGCCGCCGTCCTGCAGACCGCGTACGGCGGCGACCACCGAGCGGGAGACGGTGGCGGGGTCGTTCCCGTACTCCCGCTGGTAGGCGCCGATCGGCGCGTTGCGGGAAGCGAAGGACGTCGCGACGGTGTCCGCGACCGGAGCGAGGCCGACGTTGACACCGACCGCCTTGAGCTCGCGAGCGACGGTGGTGGCGTTGGCTCCGGCGGTGCCCGCGCGGCTCTGGCTCAACGCGGACGGAGTTGCGGTGAAGCCGGCGCCGCGCAGGTGCCGCACCTGGCCCCCCTCCTGGTCGACGGCCACCAGGAGACCCACGCCTCCCCCCGCGGCTCGGCCGACCGGCTGCCAGTGCTTCGTCGCGGCGCTGACGTTCGCGGCGCCCGTCCAGGTCCCGAGGAGGACGATCCCGCCGGCCTTCTGGTCGCGCAGCAGCGGGTCGAGCCGGTCGGGACTCAGTCCGGACTGGGCACCGACCATCACCAGCTGGCCCACCTTCTGCTCGAGTCCCAGCGTGCCGAGGAGCCGCTGGGCGCAGCTGGCCGTCGTCGTGGTGGTTTCCGGCGACGGCGGCGCGGGCGCCGCAGACGTCGACGGGCTGATGGGCGATGCCGCGGAGGGGGCGGCCGCAGTCGTCGTGCTGCCGTCCGCGGGACCCGGCTCGCTCGAGCAGGCCGAAAGCGACCCGAGCGCGCCGATCGCGACCGCGATCGACGCGGCGACGGCGGGGCGGCGAGGCACGGTTCGACGCTACCGGCGCGCCGTATGCTCCCCGCCATGCCGCGACCGGTGGTCCTCGCCGTCGACACCGGGGTCGACGACGCCTGCGCGCTGTTCCTCGCGGCTCTCCACCCCCAGCTTGACCTGCGGGCGGTCGCCTGCGTGGGCGGCAACGCACCCCTTCACCTCGTGGTGGCCAACACCCTCACCGTCCTCGACGCCGCCGGTCGCCAGGACGTGCCGGTGGCCGCCGGCAGCGCGCGTCCCCTGCTCGAGAACCCGCCCGACGCGCGCCACGTCCACGGCGAGGACGGCCTCGGCGACCTCGACTGGCCGAAGTCCACCCGTCGCCCGGAACTGCGCCACGCCGTCGAGCTGCTCCGCGACGTCCTGCTCGACGCCTCCGAACCGGTCACGCTCGTCACGCTGGCCCCGCTGACGGACGTCGCGCTGCTGTTGCGGACCTATCCGGACGTGGCCACCTCGGTGCGCGACCTCGTCCTCATGGGGGGCGCGGCGAACGCGGGCAACGCGACGGCGTCCGCGGAGTTCAACGTCTTCCATGACCCGGAAGCCGCGGCGATCACGCTCGACGCCGCGGCGGATCTCGACCTCGCGGTCACGCTCTACGGCCTCGACGTCTTCTACGAACCCACCGTCACCGCCATGCAGGCCCGCGACCTCGCCCGTGGTGACTGCCCGGCCGCGCGCCTCGCCGGCCGCCTCATGCAGTTCCAGTGCGAACGCTTCGGCGACCCGGCCACCATCGGCGACGCCGGTGCCGTCTGCGCGGTCCTCGAACCGGCCGCGTTGCACACCGAACGCCTCCCCGTCCGGGTCGAGCTCGGCGGCTCCTGGTCCCGCGGCCGCACCGTGGTCGACCGCCGCAGCTGGGCCGGCGACATGACCCACGACCCACACGGCCGGTCACCGGTGGAGATCGACGTCGCCCTCAAGGTGGACGGCCCCCGGTATGCGGAGCTGTGGCTCGACACCGTCGGCGGCGGTCCGTGAGCGGTCGGCCACCGGGTCGTCTGACGCGAGGACAGTGGTTGGCCGGAGCTCGGCTTCCCGGGCGCGGCTGCACCACAGTGGGTACCTTGACCGATTGGTAAGGATTCTGTTACCAATAGCACATGGACGGGTTCGACGCACTCGCCGACCCGATACGGCGTGACCTGCTGCGGCAGCTGTCGTCCGGCCCCGCGCGGGTCGTCGACCTCACCGCCGCCTACGACGTGACCCGGCCGGCGGTCAGCCGCCATCTGCGACTGCTCACCGAGGCGGGAGTGGCCAGCGCCGAGGATCACGGCCGCGAGCGGCACTACCGCCTCGAACCGGCCGGGCTCGAACCGGTCCGGCGCTTCCTGGACGAGCTCGACGCCCGACGCCCGCCCTCGACGGCCGGGCTCGCGATCGACGAGGCAACCCTCGACGCCCTCGACACCGAGGTCCACCGGACCCGGCGCGAGCGCCGCCGCACCACCCAAGGCACCGACCGGCCCACCCACAGATCACGAGAGGACGCGGGATGACGCATACCCACCCGACCGGCCACCGCGAGACGAGAGACGGCCACGAGGTGGTCGTCCTCAGGCGGCGGTTTCCCGCCCCGGTCGATGACGTGTGGGCCGCCGTCACCGAACCGGACCGCCTCGAGCGCTGGATCGGCACGTGGGAGGGCAACCCGGCCGACGGTTGGGTCGGCTTCCGGATGACCGCCGAGAGCCCGGAGGCGACCGCGGAGCGGATGTGGATCGACGAGTGCGACCCGCCGCGCCGCCTTGCCACTCACTCGAGCACGCCCTACGGCGACTGGCACCTGTCTCTGGACCTGGAGGAGGGCGACGGTGTCACGACGCTGACCTTCGCGCAGCGGATGTCCGACCCGACCGTCGCCGCGGACGTCGGCCCGGGCTGGGACTACTACCTCGACCGGCTCGTCGCGGCGGAGACCGGCGGTGACGTCGCCGCCGTCGACTTCACCGACTACCACCCCGCTGACAGCGACTACTACCGGTCGCTGTTCTCCTGACCGACGAGCTCGACGACCAGGGCGTATGACTGTCCGGCGACTCGGGTGAGCACCACCGTCGCTTCCTCGTCTCCGGAGGCGCGCAGCTGGCGGCGTACCGCCTCCGGGTCCATCGCCACGCCGCGCTTCTTGATCGTCAGCCGACCGACGCCCCGCCGGCGCAGCCAGGCCCGGACCGCCTTGACGTTCCACGGCAGCGCCTCGACCAGTGCGTAGCGGTGCGCCCACGGCACCCCGATCCCGGCGTCCGCCGAGACGTAGCCCACTCCGTCGTCCAGCTCCGCCCCGCCCACGAGCCGGGCGAGAGCTCCGGTCAGGCCTGCGCGGATCACCGCCCGGTCTGGTTCGTAGAGGTATGCCCCAAGCTCGCCGGGCGACGCCAGCGGCGGCTCGGCCCCGGCCGCGTCGGTCTCACGGAGGAGGACGGCATCCGCGCCGGGACGCAGGACGGCGGCGGTCCGTCCGGGCGTCACCGCCAGCGGTCCCCACCACAGAGCGCACTCGACCACCTCGCCGCGCCACGACACCCACTGCGCCTCGGCGCCCTGCGGCCGCGCGGCGTGCGGGAAAGACGGTGCGAGCTTCGCCCCGGTGGCCGGGACCTGCGCCGCATACCCCTGCACCTCCCGCCAGCTCGGCGACATCCGGTCCAGGCCGGCCACCCGTCGGGCGCGGCCAGCCGCGTCTCTGGGTCCGCTGAGGCGCCGGGCCGGGTCGAGGAAGACGCCGGTATGCGTGGCCGCGGCACCCGTGGACAGGGACACGTCCTCGGCGCGCGCGTGGGCCGCCTGGGCGGCGGACCAGTGGCGGAGGTTCACGCCGGCGACGACGGCGGTCACCTCGTCCGCGTCGACCGCGCGCACCCCGAGGTCGAGACCCGCGAACGCCATGGCGTCGGCGCCGATGCCGCAGCCGAGGTCGTGGACGAGGCGGACCTCGGCCCGCAGGTACCGCGCGGCGTGCCGAGCGGCCACCTCGAACCGGGTCGCCTGCTCGAGGCCGTCGGCCGTGAAGAGCATCCCGTCGGCGAACGGCCCGAACTTGTCCCGCGCCCGCGCGCGAAGACGAGACTGGAGCAGGACGACGGCGACGAGCTCCGGCGCATACCCCGCCTCGCGCAGCCGGGTCTGGAGCGCCAGCTCGGCATCCGGGTCGTAGGCCGGAAGCGACGCCAGCAGTTCCCACCCGTCCCAATCGACGAGCAGCGCGAGCGCGCCGAGGTCCATGGAGTCAAGGCAACCACGCGGGTCGTCGAGGGTGCTGGGGGGAGGAGGCCGCCAGGTATTGGCACTCGACTTGACCGAGTGCTAACGGCGTACCTAGATTTGCCATTGGCACTCTCGCCCCGAGAGTGCTGACCGGCTCGGCGGATCGACCCCCGCGACGGCGACCCCGGGCATACCCAGACATCAGACGATCCCGAAGGGGAGGTCACTACCCGTGGCTGTTTCCATCAAGCCGCTCGAAGACCGCATCGTGGTCAAGTCGCTCGAGGCCGAGCAGACCACCGCGTCCGGCCTCGTCATCCCGGACACCGCGAAGGAGAAGCCCCAGGAGGGCGAGGTCCTTGCGGTCGGCCCCGGCCGCATCGACGACAAGGGCAACCGCGTGCCGCTCGACATCACCGTCGGCGACCGCGTCATCTACAGCAAGTACGGCGGCACCGAGGTCAAGCACAAGGGCGACGAGTACCTCATCCTCAGCGCCCGCGACGTCCTCGCAGTCGTCGCCTGACCAACGCCTCTAGAGCAGAAGGACATTCATGGCCAAGACGCTGGAGTTCGACGACTCCGCACGCAAGGCGCTGGAGCGCGGCGTCGACGCGCTCGCCAACACTGTCAAGGTGACGCTGGGCCCCAAGGGCCGCAACGTCGTCATCGACAAGAAGTGGGGCGCGCCGACGATCACCAACGACGGCGTGACCATCGCCAAGGAGATCGAGCTCGACGACGCCTTCGAGAACCTCGGCGCGCAGCTCGCCAAGGAGGTCGCGACCAAGACCAACGACGTCGCCGGTGACGGGACGACGACCGCGACGGTCCTCGCCCAGGCGATGGTCAAGGAGGGCCTGCGCAACGTCGCCGCCGGCGCCGCTCCCGCCGCTCTCAAGCGCGGCATGGACAAGGCCGTCGAGGCGGTCAACGACCGGCTGCTCGAGAACGCCCGCGAGGTCGAGGGCAACGAAGAGGTGGCCTCGGTCGCCACGTTGTCGGCCCAGGACGAGGTCATCGGCTCGACGATCGCCGAGGCGTTCGACAAGGTCGGCAAGGACGGCGTCATCTCCGTCGAGGAGTCCTCGACGACGGCGACCGAGCTGGAGTTCACCGAGGGCATGCAGTTCGACAAGGGCTACATCTCGGCGTACTTCGTCACCGACCCCGAGCGCATGGAGGCCGTCCTCGAGGACGCCTACGTGCTGGTCCACCAGAGCAAGATCACCTCGATCCAGGACCTGCTGCCCCTGCTCGAGAAGGTCGTCCAGACCGGCAAGCCGCTGCTCATCGTGGCCGAGGACGTCGACGGCGAGGCCCTCTCGACGCTGGTCGTCAACAAGATCCGCGGCACGTTCAACGTCGTC
>DATLPT010000202.1:0-14274 GCA_035535635.1 Lapillicoccus sp.
GACGCCGCCGTGCGCAGTGAGTCCGCCGTCGACCGGGATCTCCGCTCCCGTGATGAACGCCGACTCATCGCTGAGCAGGAACAGAACGAGTGGGGCGACATCGTCGACCGAACCCGTCCGCCCCAGCGGGGTCTCGGCGAGGTTGGCATCCCGGAACGCGTCACTCGCCGTCGCGGTCATGGTTGTCTCGATGTAACCGGGATGCACCGTGTTAACCCGGATTCCCTGTGGTCCGAGCTCGACGCAGGCCACCTTGGCCAGGCCGCGCAAACCCCACTTGCTGATGGTGTAGGCGGCGGCGATGTGTCCGGTCAGAGCGGCGATCGAGCCGACGAGGACGACGGAGCCTCCCGCTGGCATGAGTGGCGTCAAGGCCTGCAGACCGTGCAGCGTGCCGGTAACGTTGACGTCTCCGATTCGTGCGAGGTCGTCGGGTTCGAGGTCGGCCAGTCGCGCCCGCCACGTCACGCCGGCGTTGGCCACCAACCCGTCGACCCGACCGTGCGTTCGCAACAGGTCATCCGCCAGGGTCGCCCAGTCGTCCCGATTCGTGACGTCGAGCCGCCGGTATGCCACATCACCCGCGTGCCGAAGCTCGCTCGGCGCTTCGTCCATGAGGTCGCAGGCGTAGACGATGGCGCCCTCGGCGTCCAGCAGCAGTGCCTCGGCCAGCCCTTGACCCTGGGCAGCACCGGTGACCACACAGACCTTGCCCGCGACCCGGCCGGCTTCGGGGCCCAAGCCCGCTTCGGGGCCTATTCCCGCTTCGGGGGTCATGCCCGCTCCCGGGCGCGTGGCCGCGGCCGTGCGGCTGGAACCGCCGGCAGATCCGGACCGGCGACGACCCGGTTGCGGATCGTGCCGATGCCCTCGACCGTCATCTCGACGACGTCACCCGGTTGCAGCGGTGGCGGGTCGAGCTGTCCGCGCCGACCCCACAGCTCAGCGAGACACCCGCCGTTACCGCAGGTACCCGACCCGAGGACGTCGCCGGGCCGGACGTGGCTGCCCCGCGACGCATACGAGACCAGCTCCTCGAAGGGCCAACCCATGTTCGACAGCAGGTCCTGACCGACGACGGTTCCGTTGACGGAGACACGCATGTCGAGGGCCAGGAACCCGTCGGCGTCCCGGTACCCCTCGAGCTCGTCAGCGGTGACGAGCCATGGACCGAGGGTCGTCGCGAAGTCCTTGCCCTTGGCGGGACCGAGCTGGACCTTCATCTCGCGGCGCTGCAGGTCGCGGGCCGACCAGTCGTTCATCACCGTGTACCCGAAGAGGTGAGCGCGGCTTTCCTCCGGCGTCAGCGACGCATACATGGAGCTCTCCACGCCGCCGATGACCACAGCCACCTCGAGCTCGAAGTCGAGCAGCTGGGAGCCAGGCGGGACGGCGACATCGTCGCCCGTGCCGACCAACGCGAACGGGTTGGTGAAGTAGAAGGTTGGCGCGTCGTACCACTCGGCTACCACGCCGGCTCCCCCGGCGACGCTCTGCACGACCCCCTCGACGTGCTCCTCGAACGCGACGAAGTCACGCACCGTCGGCGGAGTCAGCGGCGGCAGCAGGCGGATCCGGTCGAGCGGGACCGCGGGCTCGGAGACCGCGCGGGCGCCGATCTCGAGGGCGGGGACCAGCCCCCGCTCGACGAGACCGAGAACCGAGGTCGCCGGCGGCAGCAGGTGGACGCCGTCGTCGTCGACGACGCCCGCCCTGACGTCGCCGCCGACCTCCACCGTGGCGAACCGCATGGGGTCAGACCGGCGGGGCGACGAAGAGCCCCTTGTCCGGGTCGTTGAAGGAGCGCTGGGCGACGAACTCGTTCATCTGGTTGGCGGTGCCCCACTGGTCGCTGACCTCGGGGTCGCTGAAGTCGTACATGTGGGGGTGCCAGGTGTCCTCGTCGATCAGATCGAGTTCGGTCGTGTACTCGACGGTGTTGCCGTGCGGATCGAGGAAGTACGAGAACGTGTTGTTGCCGGCCAGGTGCCGCCCCGGACCCCAGATCTTCTCCACGCCGGCACGCAGCAGCCGACCGGTGCCGCGCATGTACTCGTCGATGCCGCGCATCTCGAATGACGCGTGGTGCAGGGACGGGTGGGGCCCCCGGGCGATCGCCATCGAGTGGTGCCAGGCGTTCACGCGCATGAACCACATCATTTCGCCCATCCGCGGGTGCATCAGGGTGTCGGACAGGGCGAAGCCGAGGTGCTTCTCGTAGAACGCCCGCGTCGAGTCAGGGTCGGCCGAGTTGATGACGACGTGCGACAGCCGGACCGGGATGGACTCGCCCTCCTCGATCTTGCGGTGCTGCCGGACAGCGACGTCGGCACTGACCTCTACGGTCCGGCCCTCGTTGTCGAAGAAGCGGAAGCCGTAGCCACCACCCGGGGTCTGCAGCGTCCCGGGCTCCGAGACGAGTGTGACCCCGTCCGCCGCGACCTGCTGCGCCAGCGTGTCGACGTCGGCCGGCGTGGCCGCCCCGAATGAGATGAGGTCGATCCGCTTGTCCGGCGACTGCCGCAGCCGGACGACGTACTGCTCCGGTGACCCCTCGGCCGCCAGGAAGGACAGCCCCGAGTCGCTGTGCTCGCTGGTCAAACCCCAGGTGCCGGTGAAGAAATCGAGCTGCGTCTCGAAGTCAGGAACCGCCAGGTCGACGTGGCGCAGATGGGTGATGAGTCGTTCGGTCACGGGATTGCTCCTGGTGCAGAAAGGGTTCGGGTCACGCCGGCTGGCTGACGAGGGTGGTGATCCGGCGCATGAGGCCGGGGACGTCGCCCTGCTCGTGGTCGAGCAACCATTGCCCGAGCTGGTTGGAGGCCTCGACGACGGCTTGCGCCCGCGGCACACGCCGCGCGTGGAAGCTGTCCCAGAGACCGTCGTCGAGCGAGTCCGACGCGAGCAACAGCTCGGCGAGGACAGCCGCGTCCTCGAGCGCCTGCGCGCCACCCTGGGCCAGCGTGGGCGGACAGGAGTGCGCGGCGTCACCGATGACGACGACCCGTCCTCGGTTCCACGGGGCGGCCAGGACGTGGGTCTCGAACTTGGTGTAGTTGACCCGGCTCGGGTCGTCGAGGGTCTCACGGATGTCGTCCCACGGACCGTGGTAGGCCGCCGCCAGCTGCTTCATCGTGGCCAGCTGCTCGTCGGGGCTCAGGCCGCTGCGGTCCTGGACGTCCTCGACGATGTAGGCGTAGAGCGAGTTCTCACCGGTCGGGCAGTACCCGGCGATGTACGCGGGTCCGCCGTAGTAGAGGTCGGTCCGGGTCACGCTCTCCGGCCGGGGCCCGAAGGCCCGCCAGATGCCCATGCCGGTCGCCTTGGTCTCCAAGTCGATCCCGACCTGGCGGCGGGTCCAAGAGCGGATGCCGTCCGCGCCGATGACGAGGTCGTAGCGGCCAGTGGTGCCGTCGGCGAACGTCGCGGTGACCCCGTCGCCGTCCTGCTCGAGACGGTCGACGGTCGTCCCCAGGCGTACGTCGGCGCCGGCCTCTTCCGCCCGGTCGAGAAGGATGCGGGCGAGCTCGGGCCGCGGCATACCGACGGTCGCCGGAAGGTCCGGTCCGCCGCTGCGGACGTCCGGCATCTCGACGATGAGCGTGCCGGCGGGGTCCGGAGCACGGAGACCCAAACTGTCGAAGCCAAAGCCCTTCTCCTGCACCTGCCTCCAGACTCCGAGGTTCCGGAGTTCGCGCAATGCATTGCCCTGCAAGGTGATTCCCGATCCGGCTACCGAGACGTCGGACTTGGCCTCGACGAGGTGGACGCCCACCCCACCCTCGGCGAGCAGTGTCGATACGGCGGCGCCGGCCAGCCCACCTCCGATGACCAGGACGGAATGAACTGCAGACATACTGATCTCCTCTACGTCTCGCCTACTTGACGGCAATGGGGTTGACCGGCGCCCCGACCGCGCCGGTGACCGGCAGCGGGGCGGCGGTGAGCCAGAAGTCGTACACGCCGTCGGCCGCGCAGTCCGCTGCTAGCGCGTCGAGGTCCCACATCTCCCCGATGAACAACCCGATGTGCGGGATCGCCACCTGGTGCAACGGCTGGAACGCCTCGTCGAACTCGTTGGGACGAACCTCGAAACCCCAGGTATCCGTGGCGATCCCCGCGATCTCGCTGCCGTGCAACCAGTCCGCCGTCGTCAAGGACAGGCCCGGCGCAGCGCCGCCCGCGTAGTCGCCCCACCCGCGACCGTCGGCCAGGTCGCGTCGCGCGCGGGTGAGCCGACCGGTGCGGACCAGGACGATGTCACCGCGACCCACCTGTGCGCTCTCGCCCTGCGCTGCGATGGTGGCCTCGAGATGGGCGGCGGTGATGGCGAACCCGTCCGGCAACTCGCCGTCGACACCGACGGCCCGGCCCACGTCGAGCAGGACGCCTCGCCCTGCGAGGTGTGCCGCGACGGTCTCGATGCCGGTGAGCTGGTCACCTTCACTGGTGACGACGTCGCCGGCGCGGCGCCCGTTCCAGGCACGGCCGTGGTCGAAGATGTGGCCTAGCCCGTCCCAATGCGTCGACGCCTGCAGGGGCATGAAGACAACATCGTCTGCGCCCCCGAGACCGTGGGGAAACCCTTGTCCTCGTTCGGCGTCCAGCCCGGTGTCGAGCATCGAGTGCACAGGGTTGGTTCGCCGGCGCCACCCCTTCTGGGGACCTTCGGACTCGAAGCGCTGGGACAGCGAGAAGGTGTGGCCGTGCCGCACCAGCGCCGCGCCCTCACGACGCTTCGCGTCGTCGATCAGGTTCGCCGTCCCGAGGACGTCGTCGGCCCCCCATCGGCCCCAGTTGGAGCAGCGCTCGACGGCGGCGCGAATAGCACCCACGGCGTCGGTGCGGTCAAGCTCCACGTCAGGTTCCTCCTCGAAGTGACGAGGACACGGTGCGAGACGGCGACCCCGTTGGGAATGCGAGATGGCTGAAGGACGGCATCACCGCGACCGATGCGTCGGGGGAATCGCTGCCGCCGATGGAGCGCATCATCGATTGGGGCTGGAACGAGGTCGCCTCGCTCGGGAAGACTCGTCGACTGTCCGCACCACCCCAACGCCGGGAGCACCTATGAGCCACCAGCTGACGGTCGACCGACGGCTCGCCGTCGGTGATGCTGTCGGACCCTTCGAGCTGCGCGACCCGCATGGGCGGCCAGTGACGGTGGACCCGGGGACGAGCGCGGCCACGGTCGTCGTCTTCACGTCGAGCGGCTGCCCGTACGCTCTGGCGTGGCATGACCGGATCCAGGAGCTCGCCCGCGACTACTCCGCTCGAGGGGTCCGGACGGTGCAGGTCTTCAGCAACGACCCGGACGCCCAGCCCGCTGACCGGCCCGAGGCGCTCGCTCGCCGCGTTGGGAACGGCGAGCTCGTCGGCGACGTGCTCGTCGACGGGCTCCAGGAGCAGGCGCAGCGCTGGGGGGCGACGGCGACCCCCGAGGTGTTCGTCGTCGACCGCGACCGCGTCGTCCGATACCACGGCGCGCCCGACGGCGACTTCGACGAGCCCGAGCGCCGCGCAGACTGGGTCCGCGACGCGCTCGACGCCGTCCTCGAGGGCCGTCCGGTAGACAGGCCGGACACGTCGCCAGCCGGTTGTTCGGTGAAGTGGCGGGTGGAGCTGCTCTGGTGGGAGGGCTGCCCCTCGCACGACGACGCCGAGCGCCTTCTCCGGTCTGCCCTCGGCAGCCTGACCCGCTCCGATGTCGTGGTGCGCCGGGTTCGCGTTGACGACGACGACCAGGCCACTGAGCGGCAGTTCCCGGGGTCTCCTACCTTCCAGGTCGGAGGCCGGGATCTGTTCCCGTCGCCGGCCGCGCCAGCCCTGGGGTGCCGTATCTACTCGCGTCCCGGGGGCCGGGTCGGCCCGCTGCCCGACGGCGACGACCTTCAGGTGCGCCTAGGCGAGGTCCTGGCCCGGCCGTGGGACCTGCCCGGCTGGACCGACTTCCGGCACGCCTGACCCGGCAGCCGCCGGTTCGCCGACACCGGCGACCTGACCGCGTACCACCCGGCCGAACCACATCGGGTCGGCCACCAACCCCAGGGAGATGCGATGACGCAAAGGCGCGGCACCCCGCTACGCGTAGCGATGATCGGGCACGCCTTCATGGGCGCCGCCCACTCACAGGCCTGGCGGTCGGCACCGCGCTTCTTCGAGCTGCCGCGCGACGTGGTCATGGCCGTCGTGTGCGGGACCGATGCCGGCCGCACCGGCGCCGCCGCCGAACGCCTGGGTTGGGCTGAGGCCGCGACGGACTGGCGGGCCGTCGTCGCGCGCGACGACATCGACCTCGTCGACGTCTGCACCCCCGGCGACACCCACGCGGAGATCGCGCTCGCCGCGCTCGAGGCCGGCAAGCACGTCCTCTGTGAGAAGCCCCTCGCCAACACCGTCGACGAAGCCCGGTCGATGGCCGAGGCGGCGGACAAGGCGGAGCGGTCCGGCGTGCGCAGCATGGTCGGCTTCACCTACCGCCGCGTTCCCGCCATCGCGCTGGCTCGCGAGCTGGTTCGCGCGGGCCGCATCGGCCAGGTTCGCCACGTCCGCGCGCAGTACCTGCAGGACTGGATCGCCGATCCCGAGGCACCGCTGTCCTGGCGGCTGGTGAAGGAGCGCGCCGGCCACGGTGCGCTCGGCGACATCGGCGCCCACATCGTTGACCTCACCCAGTTCATCACCGGTGACCAGGTGGCCGAGGTATCCGGCTACCTCGACACGTTCGTCACGGAGCGCCCGCTTCCGACCGCCCACTCGGGTCTGTCCGGGACGGCAGACGCCACTCAGCGCGGCGCCGTCACCGTCGATGACGCGGCCAGCTTCCTCGCGCGGTTCACGAGCGGAGCCATGGGCGTCTTCGAGGCCACCCGCTTCGCCACCGGACGCAAGAACGCCATCCGCATCGAGGTGAACGGTGCCAGGGGCAGCCTGGCGTTCGACTTCGAGGACATGAACGTGCTGAACTTCTTCGATGCGGAGGAGGACGTCGTCACGGCTGGTTTCCGCCGGATCCTCGTGACCGAGCCCGACCACCCCTACGTCGGAGCGTGGTGGCCGCCCGGGCACCTGCTGGGCTACGAGCACGCGTTCTCCCACCAGGTCGTCGACCTGGTCAGGGCCATCGACGAAGGCGTCAACCCGTCGCCGTCGTTCGACGAGGGGTACCAGGTGCAGCGGGTGCTTGAGGCGGTCGCCGTGAGCTCCGAGCTGCGCACCTGGCAGGACACTGAGGAGGTTGCATGAACGAGTACTCGCCGCGCAAGGAGGACCGGTTCAGCTTCGGGCTGTGGACGGTGGGGTGGCAGGGTGTCGACGTGTTCGGGCCGGCGGCCCGCCCGCCGCTCGACTCGGTAGAGGCCGTGGAGCAGCTGACCGACCTCGGTGCCGCCGCGGTCACCTTCCACGACGACGACCTGCTCCCGGACGAGAGCACGCGCGAGGAGACGCTCAAGCGCTTCCGGGCTGCCCTGGACCGCACCGGCATGGGCGTCGAGATGGTGACGACGAATCTCTTCTCGCACCCGGTCTTCAAGGAGGGTGCATTCACCGCGAACGACCGACGGGTGCGTCGGTACGCTCTCGGCAAGGCCTTGCGCAACGTCGACCTCGCCGCCGAACTGGGCGCCGAAACCTTTGTCCTCTGGGGCGGGCGTGAGGGCTCGGAACACGGCGGCGGCAAGAACGTCGCCGCGGCCCTGGACCGCTACGCCGAGGCCCTCAACGTGCTCTGTGCCTATATCCGCGAGCAGGGACTGGGGCTGCGTCTCGCCCTCGAACCCAAGCCGAACGAGCCGCGCGGCGACATCCTCCTGCCGACCATCGGGCACGCGCTGGCCTTCATCACGTCCCTCGAGTATCCGGAGATGGTCGGGCTCAACCCCGAGGTGGGGCACGAGGAGATGGCTGGCCTGAACTTCGCCCAGGGCATCACCCAGGCGCTGTGGCACGGAAAGCTGTTCCACGTAGACCTCAACGGCCAGCACGGTCCTCGCTTCGACCAGGATCTAAGATTCGGCGCCGGAAACCTGCGCGGAGCGTTCTGGGCCGTCGACGCCCTGAACGGCGCCGGCACCGACCTGCGGTACGACGGCTACATCCACTTCGACTTCAAGCCCCCGCGGGCCGAAGCCATCGACGGCGTCTGGGAGTCCGCCCGAGCCTGTATGCGCAACTACCTCATCCTGCGCGACAAGGTCACCGCGTTCCGCAGCGACCCCCAGGTGCACGCCGCTCTCAACGCGGCCAAGGTGTCCGAGCTCGACACACCCACCCTGTCCGCCGGTGAGGCCCTCGCCAATCTACGCGGTGAGACGACGGATATTGAGGCCCTGGGCGCCCGCAGCGTCGGCCTCGAGGCTCTCGACCAGCTCGCGATGGAGCATGTGCTCGGTGTCCGCTGACGCCTACTGGATCTCGATCCCCGCTTGCCGGAAGAGGCCACGCAACCAACGGTGACCCGGGTCGTTGTCGTACATCGGGTGCCACCAGATCGTCTCCACGAGCGGGTCGGCGTCGAAGGGGCACGGCAGCACCCGGACCCCGCCGGACTGGGCCAGCATCTGCGCCAGGCGCTCCTGGACGATGGCCACTCGCCGGGAACCCGCGACCAGTGGACCGACGCTGAGATAGTTCTCGGTGACGATCTCCACCCGCGGTTCGACACCCTGCATGCGCAGCTGCTGGACTGCCGTGGTGAAGGCGGTGCGCTGGTGGAAGGTCAGCACCCACGGCATCTTGATCAGGTCGTCCAGGGTCAGCGCGGATCCCACCTCCGCGTTGTCCGTCGCGACGATGCAGGCCCAGTCGTCCTCGTAGACGTCCTGGTGCGGCATGTCGGCGAGAAAGCCGTGTGGCATGACGACGAGGTCCTGGCTGCGCATCGACTCCGGCGCACCGTCGACGAGGTAGGGGGTGAGGCCGTGAATGTAGAGACGCGCGTCCGGGGACTCCTCGTGGAACCGACGGGCCAGCGCCGCCCCGAGGACTGCTGTCGAGTAGTCGGACATGACCACCGAGAAGGTGCGCGTACTCGTGGCGGGATCGAACTCCGCGTCGCGGAAGAAGACCCGGCTGGCCGCCCGCAGCGCGATGGACGTCGGTCCCAGCAGCTCCCGCGCCAGGGGCGTTGGCTCATACGTGTTGCCGACCCGGGTCAACAGCTCGTCGCCGAAGTGCCGACGTAGCTTGCCCAGCGACGCGCTCATCGCCGGCTGGCTAAGGCCGAGCCGCGCGGCGGCCTTGGTCACGCTCTGCTCGTCGAGGATCGCCTCCAGGGCCCGCAGCAGGTTGAGGTCGACGTTGTGGGTCATGGTCCTGTCCGTGGTCGGTGGCGGCCGAACCCGAACCAGCGTCGACCGCGCGCCGATCCTCTCATCACCGGCTCAAGCCGGGGGGAAAGTGAAGGGCGCTGTGGCCGACCTGTCATCGACCGCCCGGATGCCCTGCATCGCCATGTCTCGCTTCCCCCCGGCGACCCACGGCCGGGATGCTCTGTGGAGTCCGGCACGGAGGCCGTCCGCGTCCGGTGACTCTGGCGAACGTCGACCGAGGAGCCGCCATGCCGGGCCGTCCGAGCAGCCACACCCGCACGCAGGTCGTGGTCGTCGGCGGAGGTCCCGCCGGCCTCATGCTGAGCCACCTGCTGGCCCATTCCGGCATCGACTCCGTCGTCTTGGACACCCGCTCCGCGGAGGAGATCGAGAACACCCACCGCGCCGGGATCCTGGAACGCGACAGCGTTCGGCTTCTTGTCGAATCGGGCGCCTCAGCCCGGGTCCTCCGCGACGGCCACGAGCACCAGGGGATCGACCTGCGGTTCGCGGGCGTCAGCCACCGGATCGACTTCCAGGCCCTCGTTGGAGCCTCCTGCTGGCTCTACCCCCAGACCGAGGTGTTCGTCGACCTGCACGGCGCGCGGACGCGTGACGGTTCCGACCTTCGCTACGGCCTGGCCACCACACAGGTCGTCGAGTTCGACGACGTCGCGCGGGTGCGGTACGAGGACAGCGCCGGTCAGGTCCATGAGGTGGAGGGGGACCTCGTGGTCGGGGCCGACGGCTCCCGCGGGTCGGCCCGGGGGCTCGTCGAGGACCGTCACCAGTACTTCCGCGAGTACCCGTACGCGTGGTTTGGGGTCCTCGTCCAGGCGCCGGCAAGCGCGCCGGAGCTGGTCTACGCCAGGTCGCCTCACGGCTTCGCGCTCATCAGCCAGCGCACCTCCGACATCCAGCGGATGTACTTCCAGTGCGACCCGACCGAGGACCCGCGGTCCTGGTCGGACGACCGGATCTGGGAGCAGCTCCAGCTGCGGCTGGCCGGCGAGGACGGCTTCCGCCTGCACGAGGGGCCGGTCATCGAACGAACCGTGTTGCCGTTCCGCAGCTTCGTGCAGACCCCGCTGCGACACCGTCGCCTGCTCCTCGCCGGCGACGCCGGTCACACCGTGCCGCCGACCGGGGCCAAGGGGCTCAACCTGGCCCTGGCTGACGTACGCGTCCTGGCCGAGGTGATCGAGCAGACATCTCGCACCGGCGACCTGACGTCGCTCGACGCCTACACGCCCCGCGCGCTGGACCGGGTATGGCGGGCGCAGCACTTTTCGTACTGGATGACGACGATGCTGCATTCGTCGCCCGAGGCCAGCGACTACGACGAGGAGCGCCAGCTCGCCGAGCTGCGCGGTGTCGTGTCGTCGACGGCAGGGTCCGCCTACCTGGCCGAGGCGTACACCGGCTGGCCCCAGCGCTGAGCCCACGTGGCCCAACGGAACCGGCCGGCTCCACCAGCGCGGAGCCGGCCGTTCCGATCCGTGCTGTCGGTCAGGAGCTGCTGCTGAAGGCCGCGTCGAAGGCTGCCTCGGGCGCGTCGAACAAGCGGGAGCGGACGAAGGCCAGGGCCTCGGGGGCCCCTACGAGTCGATCCATGCCGGCGTCCTCCCACTCCACCGAGATCGGACCGGAGTAGCCGATCGCGTTGAGCGCCCGGAAGCTCGTCTCCCAGGGGACGTCCCCGTGCCCGGTGGAGACGAAGTCCCAACCGCGGCGTAGGTCCGCCCACGCGAGGTGCGAGCCCAGCCGACCGTTGCGGCCGTTGCCGACGTTGAGCTTCACGTCCTTGCAGTCGACGTGGTAGATCCGGTCAGCGAACTCGAGGATGAAGCCGACCGGGTCGAGGTCCTGCCACATGAAGTGCGACGGGTCCCAGTTGAGGCCGAAGGCCTCGCGGTGGCCGATGGCGTCGAGGGTGCGACGGGTCGTCCAGTAGTCGTAGGCGATCTCCGACGGGTGCACCTCGTGGGCGAACCGGACACCGACCTCGTCGAAGACGTCGAGGATCGGGTTCCAGCGGTTGGCGAAATCCTCGTACCCCGCGTCGACCAGCTGTTGCGACACCGGCGGGAACATCGCGACGTACTTCCAGATCGACGAGCCGGTAAAACCGACGACAGTGTCGACTCCGAGCCGGGCCGCGGTCCGCGCCGTGTTCTTCATCTCCTCGGCGGCCCGCTCGCGCACCCCCTCAGGGTCACCGTCGCCCCACACCGAGTCCGGCAGGATGTCGCGGTGCCGCGCGTCGATGGGGTCGTCACAGACCGCCTGACCCTTGAGGTGGTTGGAGATGGCGAAGACCTTCAGGCCATGGCGGTCGAGGATCTCCTTGCGGCCGGCGATGTATGCGTCGTCGGTGGCGCCTCGGGTCGGGTCGAGATGATCACCCCAGCAGGCGATCTCAAGTCCGTCGTATCCCCAGGAGGCGGCCAGCCGGGCGACCTCCTCGAAGGGCAGGTCGGCCCACTGTCCGGTGAACAGGGTGATCGGTCGGGTCATGAGGACTCCTCGTCGGGCAGCGGCGGGTGCCGGGTTGTCAGGGTGCAGAACGGGGGCGGGTCGGAGCAGTGCGGTGAGGGCAGCGCGGGGCGGGAGGTCACCCAGAGGCGGCGAGGATGCGCAGTAGCGCGTGCTGACGGCGCAGTTGGTCGGCGGCCCGGCCGACGCCGTAGTCGCCCTCGTACTCGCTGGAGAGGTACCCCTGCCAGCCGCGCCGGTGGAGCAGGTCGAGGATCTCGGCCCACGGGATGTAGTCGTCGTGCAACCGGCCGTCGCGGTCCTCGATCTCGTAGAACTTCGCCTGAATGTGGACGACGTGGTCGAGGATGTCCTCCAGGTCAGCCACCGGCACCTGCGGGACGTCGGGCGGCGCGGACCGGCCATCCCCCAGCCGGCTGCGGGTCCCTCCGCGCCGGCCGTGACCGCGGTTCTGGAAGACCCCGGTGTCCATGAGCAGTCCGAAGTGCGCGGTCCCGGTCCGGTCGATGAAGGCGAGGTAGTCGTCGACGACCTTGGACTTGATGACGCTCGGCCAGTGGATTTCCGGGCAGATCACCACGTTTTTGTCCGCGGCCAGGTCGAGCACCTGCTCCGTAGCTGGAACCCACACCGGGTCGGGCTGGAGGTCAGCGGTCACGACGCCGAGCTTCGGTCGTAGATAACGGAATCCGAGCCGGGCAGCGAGCCGGATGTCGGTCTCCAGCTGGGCCCTGGCCTCCTCCAGCGACATCGGGCGGGAGCCGAACCGGCGGGTGTCCACCCAGGACCCCAGGCACGTCGGCGTGAGGCTCAGCCGGTCCAGGCGGGCGAACCACGAGTCGACCCACGCTGTGGGCGGGTCGGGGTAGCCCTCGACGTGCGCCTCGCCAAGAATCTCCAGTCCCGTCGCGCCCATGTCGGCGACGTCCTCGATGCAGTCGTCGAGAGTGAGAGTGCTGCCGAACTCGCTCGTGTAGCTGTAGAGCGAGACGCCATACGCGTAGCCGCCGTTCGTCATCGCGTGATCACCAGCCTGCGCTCCTCGCTCCAGATGGTCGGTTGCAGCTCTTCCGGTATGTAGGACATGCGTACCCGCAGCTCGACCTCCACGTCGTGCAGACCGATGGCCAGCGGTTCCTTCCGGGACACGTGCAGCGTCGCGGGGACGTCCACCGGCCAGCGCGCGTCGCGCGAGGAGGTCAGCTCCGCCAGGGTGAAGTCCCGGTCGCCGATGGTCCACTCGACGGTGTCCGCGGCGTGGCGTTCGCCGTCCACACTGACCGTGGCCCCCTCGATGAGGCTCGTCCACAGGCCGCGGTAGTAGGGCAGCCGGACCCTCACGTCGAACCCGCCCGCACGGTTGTGGAACCCCCGCGTCTGGATCATCGGTACGTCGAGCATCGTCGCTCCTCTTCGGGTCGCCGTCCGGCGACCGGTGTCCGCGGGACCTCGGGGCCCGGTGTCCGGTGGGACGCCGCAAGGCCGGTCCTGTGGCGCCCCACTGTGCTGTGGGCCGGCCGCTGTGGTCAACGGATCGGTGGCCTTGGACTGGTGATGCCGGCCATCGGCGGCCCCGATGAGCCCGCCAGCATCATCCGGGCTTATGCCAGCGATCAACAGATGGGCGTTCCGTCAACGCGGAAGATGGCCAACGGTGGGGGCAGTCGATCTTCGCCGCGGCACATGCCCCTCCTGGTCACCCGCACAACGACCAGGCGCCGCCGGCGCCGACTCACATGCCACCCGGGCATACACGGGGTCATGACAACGAAGTCACCGAAAGGCTAGACATGACACGACACGCCAGCGCCGTCCTCCGTACGAGCGCCTTCGCCGCACTGCCCGTGGTGATCGCGCTCGCCGGCTGCTCATCCTCGTCTGGAACCGCCTCGGGGGGAGGCAGCGCAGGCGGCTCCACCTCGTTCACGCTCACATATGCGAAGTCGAACAACGTCGAGAGCCCCTTCGAGATTCTGGCCAAGGAATACATGAAGGCCAACCCCTCGATCACCATCAATCTCGAAGCGAAGCCCAACGACACCTACGGCGACTCGGTCCGCACCCAGCTGCAGGCCGGCAACGCCGCAGACGTCATCGAGACCGAGGCGGGCTCCGGACAGTCGCGCAGCATCGTGCCCCTGGCCAAAGCGAACTTCCTCGAGCCGCTCGGTAATACTGCGGCCAAGATGATCCCGCCCGGCAGCGAGGCGTTGTTCCAGGTTGACGGCAAAACCTACGGGCAGCCGCTCGGAATCTCCTACGCGGGACTGGTCTACAACAGCAAGGCTGCCGAGGCGGCGGGCATCACCGCCCCCGCGAAGGACTTCGACCAGGTCAAGGCGGCGTGCAGCAAGGCCGCCGGCGGCGGCAAGTCGCTCTACGTGCTCGCAGGGTCGACGGTGCCCAACGCCGGCATCACCAGCCTCATCATCTCCGCCACCCGCGTCTACGCCGACGACCCGGACTG
>DATLPT010000203.1:0-3137 GCA_035535635.1 Lapillicoccus sp.
GGCCGACTCCCTCGTCGTCGTCTGCTTGCGCGCCAACCGGATCGGCGTCGTCGGCCGCGTCGACCTGCCGCCGCCGGAGATCGATCCCGACCTGGTGGCCGTCGAGCTCCTGCCCGTGGTGGCCCGCGAACGCCCTGATGCGGTCGTGCTGATTGGTTTCGAGACCGATGCCGGGCAGGCCGAGCCGGCCAGCGTGGCGATGCGGGACGCGATCCGCTCCGCGGGAATCCGGGTGCTGGACCGGCTCCTGGTCCGTGACGGTCGATGGTGGAGCCTCGACTGCGACGGCGACTGCTGCCCGACTGACGGTGAGGCCCTGCAGGGCGACGACGAGGTCCCGGCGGTGGCCGACTACATCGTGCGCGGCCGGCAGCCGGCGTCTTCGCGGGCCGAGTTGGCCGACCGGCTGGAGTCGCAGCCGGACTCCGCCCAGGAGACCCGGTGCGCCGCCTTCCTCCACGACCTGCGGACCGCCCGAGCCTCACGCACCACGCTGCAGCGTCGCCGGCGACGGATGTTCCAGGCCTGGGCCCGCATCCTCGACCTGTCGCCGGCCGGCCCCGACGCAGTGGCGAAGTCCGCTCCCGCCCGCGGACACGAGTCGTGGGCGTGGGCGGTGGTGTCGCTGGTTGACGTGTCGGTCCGCGACCTTCTCATCGCGTGGATGTGCCCGGGGACTCTCGACCTTTCCGTCTTCCCGGCGTCGCTCCGCCGGCTGGCTGAGGCCGAGCTGCCGTCCCGGCGGGACGTCCTGGGGTGGGCCGGTGTGGACCTGGGGTCGGTGGGGCCCCGCGGGCTCGAGGAAGGAGACGGTGGGGCGACGGACGCCATCGACGAACCGGCCGACGACGTCGCCCACGAAGGGCTGGTCGACCGCCTGGCCATGGTCTGTCGTGAGGCGCCCTCGGAGCTCTCGCCCGGTCCCCTGACGGTCCTCGCCCATGTCGTCTGGTGGTTGGGCGACGGGGCCCTCGCCCGGACCGCCCTCGACCGCGCACTCGAGGTGGATCCGGACTACCGACTGGCGATGCTGCTGGGGCGGATGGTCGATGTCGCCGTCCGGCCGAGGGCCAGCGCGTGACGTCCATCTCGTGGACCACGACGCCGGTGCCAGTCCGGCCGGACCGTATAGTGGTCAAAGGTCATGAGTTCCAGCGCGTAGCCCCGGCTTGCTGGGCGGCAACCCTCCTTCTCTGCGGTGGGGTGCCCCGGGTGATGACCCGGCCCGGGCACTCGACTCGGGCAAGCGCGAGTACCAGGAGCAGCCCGAATGACCATCGTTCATCGGTACCGAGGGACCGCATCGTCGGGCACCCCGTCCCCGGGCGCCCCTTCATGGGCCACCGCTCGGTCGTCGAGCCCGGCGACGGACGGCCGGATCCCGAGGGTCGTGTCGGGTGCCTGGCGGGAGGGCGACCCGGTCGGTCACCGCCGCTTCGTGGCGGTCGGAAGCGTTGCGCTGGAACGCGGCGGTGTGCTGCCGCAGGTTCAGGTGGCGTACGAGACGTGGGGACGCCTCAACGAGCGGGGCGACAACGCGATCCTCGTCGAGCACGCGCTGACCGGTGACAGCCACGTCGTCGGTCCGGCTGACGGCGCCCATCCGTCGCCGGGGTGGTGGGACGGCCTGATCGGTCCCGGTCGCCCGCTCGACACCGAGCGCTGGTTCGTCGTCGCCTCGAACGTCCTCGGCGGCTGCCAGGGGACGACGGGGCCCGCTTCCGTAGCGCCGGACGGGCGGTGGTGGGGGAGTCGGTTCCCGTTCGTCACGGTCCGCGACCAGGTCGCCGTCGAGGCCCGGCTGGCGGCCGAGCTCGGCGTGACCCGTTGGGCCGCGGTGCTCGGTGGGTCCATGGGGGGTATGCGAGTCCTCGAGTGGGCGGTCACCCATGCCGACCGCGTCGACCGAGCCCTCGTCCTGGCCAGTACCGCATACGCGAGCGCCGACCAGATCGCCTGGGCCCAGCCGCAGCTGCTGGCTATCCGGTCCGATCCCGCATTCCGAGGCGGCAATTACTATGACGAGCGCAACCGGTTCGCCGGGCCGGAGACGGGCATGGGCATCGCGCGGCGAATCGCGCACGTGACCTACCGGAGCGGCACCGAGCTCGACGACCGCTTTGGGCGGGCCTCGCAGGGACTCGAGGACCCGTTGGGCGGCGGCGGCCGGTACGCCGTGGAGTCCTACCTCGACCATCACGCGGCCAAGCTGTCGCGGCGGTTCGACGCCAACTCCTACCTCGTGCTCACGGAGGCGATGAGCTCACACGACGTCGGGCGGGGCCGCGGAGGAGTGGCCGCGGCGCTGCAGAGGATCACTGCGGAGACCACGGTCGTCGCGGTCGACTCGGACCGGCTTTATCCCGTCCGGCTGAGCGACGAGATCACCACCGCGGTACCTGGCGCCCGGCAGCACACCATCTCCTCGGCATACGGACACGACGGGTTCCTCATCGAGATCGAGCAGGTCGGCGGGCACATCCGCGACGCGCTACGTTGACCGGCGCGGCCGGGACGGACGTCCGGCAGCCGGTTGATCAAAACGGCAGCGGCGCTTGCCGGCTGATCCCGGGAGACGTGGCGGCGTGTGCCCGCGTGAGGCGAACGCGGTGCCGTTTCCGATAGGTTCTGGCCAGGGGACCCGAGATGTACCGTCGCACATCGAGGAGGTTCGCCCAGTGTCCATCGTGGTGGGATACATCCCGACACGTGAGGGTCGGGCGGCCCTGCGGCGGGCGGCGGCTGAGGCCGAGCTGCGCAAAGCCGATCTCATCGTCGTCAACAGCGACACGGGCAGGAACTTCGACGCGGACGAGACGCTTCGGTTCGAGACGGCGCTCGAAGGTCTTCGCGGACGGCTCAACCAGGCCGGTGTGAACGTCGAGGTCCGGCACTTGGAGCAGAGCAAGGAGCCGGCAGACGATCTTCTGGACGCGGCTGAGAGCAGCCATGCCCAACTCGTCGTGATCGGGCTGCGTCGTCGGACCCCGGTCGGCAAGCTGATCCTTGGATCCAACGCGCAGCGGATCCTGCTCGACGCGACCTGTCCGGTGCTCGCCGTCAAGGCGACCGGCCAGGACGACTGAACCCCGCATGGTGAGGAACGCCTCGACGATGAGGCCTCAGGACGGGCGGAA
>DATLPT010000204.1:0-9373 GCA_035535635.1 Lapillicoccus sp.
GGGCCGTACCTGCTGACCGCGGGCGGCCCCGACCACGCCACCGAGACGCTGCCGGTCTTCATCTACCTCCGCGCCATCTACGGCGGCGAGCTGGGCTACGGCTCGGCCATCTCCTTCATCATGCTGCTCATCAACCTCGCCATCGCACTCTTCTACATCCGGTTGCTGCGCGAGCGGCGCACCTCGGCGGGCACGCAGGAGACCCCCGCCGACACGAAGGCCGACGGCGACGAAGTGCTCACCGCCGCCGAGGCCCGGAACATCGGGCAGTGACGTGACTCCCGCCGCCGTCGTCCGCCGGATCGCGTTCTACGCGCTCATCACTCTGCTCGCCCTCTTCTTCGCGCTGCCCCTGCTGTGGCTGGTTCTGGCGCCGTTCGACAAGACGCCGACCCTGACGGTGAAGATCCCCGACTTCACCCTCGACAACTTCTCCGAGCTGGGCAAGAACCCGTACGCACTCTCGTCGCTGAAGAACTCGATCCTCATCTCCGGCGGCGTGATGCTCCTCGTCACGGCCCTCTCGGCGCTCGCCGCATACGCCCTCTCGCGGGTGCGCGTCCCGGGTCGCGACATGATCCTGTATGCGCTGCTGCTGCTCTCGTCGATCGTCACCGGCACCGCGGCGATGGTCCCGATCTTCCTGCTGATGTTCCGGCTCGGGCTCATCGACGACCGCAGCGGCGTCGCCCTCGTCCTCACCGGCGGCCTGCTGCCGGCGGCGATCTTCATCCTCAAGGACTTCATGGATGCGACGCCGAAGTCCTACGAAGAGAGCGCTCGAGTCTTCGGCGCCAGCCCGTTGCAGGTCCTGCGGCACGTCGTGCTGCCGATCGCCCGACCCGGCCTGGCGACCATCGCGGTCTGGGCCCTGGTCAACGCGTGGGGCGACTTCCTGACCGCTTACATCCTGCTGCGCGACCCGGAGAAGACTCCGGCCGGCGTCCTCATGTACACCTTTTACACCGAGGGCGGACAGGCGAACCTCCCTCTCATATCGACGTTCTCGCTCGTGTATGCAATTCCGGTGGTCGCGCTGTACCTCTTCGTCAACCGCCGCTACGGCTTCCGATTCCACGGAGGGATCAAGAGCTGATGGCCAGCATCGACCTCGTCGGCCTCTCCAAGGTGTATGCGGGTGGCGTCGCCGCCGTGGACGACCTCACTCTGTCGATCGCCGACGGCGAGTTCTTCGCACTGCTCGGCCCGTCCGGGTGTGGCAAGACCACCCTGCTCCGGACCATCGCGGGGCTTGAGGAGATCACATCGGGCCAGCTGCTCCTCGGCGGTAAGGACGTCACCCGCCTGGCCGCCGGGAAGCGCGACGTGGCCATGGTGTTCCAGGACTACGCACTCTTTCCGCACATGGACGTCACCGACAACATCAGCTACCCGCTGCGGATCCAGAAGGTCCCCAAGCCCGAGCGCCGGGACCGAGCGGTCAAGACGGGAGGCGGCCTGGGGCTGGACACGCTCATGGACCGCCGCCCCGGCCAGCTCTCCGGCGGCCAGCAGCAGCGGGTGGCGCTGGCCCGCGCCATCGCCTACCAGCCGTCGGTGTTCCTCTTCGACGAGCCGCTGTCGAACCTCGACGCCCGGTTGCGGCTCGAAGCGCGCACCTTCCTCAAACGGCTGCAGCACGAGCTGCGCGTCACGACCGTGTTCGTCACCCACGACCAGGCCGAGGCGCTGGCCATGGCGGACACCATCGCCGTCATGGAAGCCGGTCATCTCCGCCAGATCGGTTCGCCGTCGGATGTGTTCCACCGCCCCGCCAACGTGTTCGTCGCCAACTTCATCGGGTCGACGCCGATGAACCTCGTGCCCGGCAGCACGTTCGGGCCCGACCGGGTGCCCGAAGGGGACGACGTGCTCATCGGCTTCCGGCCCGAGTACACCAAGCTCGAGGACAACGGCCGGTATGCGCTGCGGGGCACCGTGAGCATCGTCGAGAACCTCGGCGCCTCGATGCTGGTGTCGGTGACCTGCGGCGACCACTCCGTCCAGGCGCTCGTGCCCGAGGGCGAAGAGCCGCCGGTCGACACGGACGTCACGGTCAGCCCGGCCGATCGCCGGGTCCTGCGCTACCGAGCCTCGGACGGCGAGCTGCTCGAACCAGACCGCGTCGCGGCCGCCGTCGACCGGTGACCCTGCTCGACCGCCGTGGAAGCTGGACACCTGAGGACCGCGCTGAGAACCAGTGCGCCGCAGTCGATTTCGAGGTGAACAGCGGCATCGCGGCATTCCGAGTGGACCTCGACTACCAGCGCGGTGACGGGACGGCCGTGCTGGATCTGGGATGTGAGGGACCGGACGGCTACGTCGGCTGGTCGGGTGGCGCACGAGACCACTTCGTCGTCAGCGAGGAATGGTCGACGCCGGGCTATCTCCCGACGCCCCTGACGCCCGGTCACTGGAGGGTCCTCGTCGGCCTGCACCGCGTCCCGCCGCCCGGCGTCGACTACCACCTGACCGTTCGGGCGGCCACCCAGGGTGAGGTCGCGGCGGAACGGGACGCGCAGCCGGCGATCCCGCCCGTGCCGGAGCGCGGACCTCGCCGGGAGCTCCCGGGCGCCGACGGGATGCGATGGGTGGCCGCCGACTTCCACTCGCACACCGTCCACTCGGACGGCGCGCTCGGCCTCCAGCAGCTCGCCGCCCTGGCGGTCAGCCGCGGGCTCGACGCGCTGGCGGTGACCGACCACAACACCACCAGCCACCACGCATACCTGCCGACCGTGAGCGAGCAGTACGGCATCCGGCTCGTTCCCGGGCAGGAGGTCACGACCGATCGCGGTCACGCGAACGCCTTGGGAGACATCGGGTTCGTCGACTTCAGGAGGCCCGGAGCGCAGTGGCAGCGGGACGTCGCGGCCCGCGGCGGGGTGTTCTCGGTGAACCACCCGCTGGCCACCGACTCCTGCTGGCGGATGGCGCTCGACCACCCGATGCGGGTCGCGGAGGTGTGGCACTCGTCGTGGCACGCGTTGCCCGTCCTGCACAACTGGGGCGGCCCGCTCGCCTGGTGGCTGTCCCGGGATCTGCGGACGGTCCCGATCGGCGGGAGCGACTTCCACGCATACGGGAAGGACGCCCTGCCCGGCGCCCCCACCACGTGGGTGCTCACGGACGGCGACGATGTCCTCGGCGGAGTTGCGGCGGGGCGTACGGCGGTCTCAGCGGACCCGACCGCACCGGTACTGCTGCGGCTGGGTGACCAGCTGCTCGCTTTGGGCGCCGACGGGTTGCTGCTCACCGGATTCGCCGCCGGCCGCCGTGTGGTGAGGGGCGATCGGGCGGTCTTCCCGGCGGGCAGCGGCCCGTGGTGGCTGGAGGACGACCAGATGCGGGTGCAGGCGCTCTGTGGGTGACCCGGTCAGCCGGTCGGCGCGTCGGCCCGGCGGGTGCCGTCTCTCACTGCGCCGAGAACCACCAGCAGCACGGCGACCGACAGGATCATCGTCGCGAGGACGACCTGCAAGCCCTGCGGGGTGGTGAACGCGCCGAGAACGGTCAATGCCGTGAAGGCGCCGACGAGCTGCAGGACCGACACCGCGCCGAGAAGCGACGTCCCGGTGGTCCGGCTCCGCGGGGCCGCGGGCGATCCGCGGCGCCTCTGAGTCCCTAGGACGATGACCCAGACCAGGCAGCCCATCCCGACCACCAGCGTGACGATGCCGGCCACGACGAGCCGTCTCAGCTCCGGCGACGTGCCGAGCACCGACCGCCACACGGCGATCACGGCAACGTCGACGAGGATCAGCACGCCGGCAGCGACCGACCGGGCCGTCCCCCTGGAGACCACGGCCCGGTCGTCCCCCCGCGTCGGTGACGTCACAGCGTCGCCTTGGGCCACGTCCCGTCGGGGTAGCCGGTGTTCTCGGCCAGTTTCTGGTCGAGGAGCGTCTTGGCGGTGCGGCACGACGCCTTGAGGTTCTCGCCGGCTGCGTAGAAGGCAGCGCCGAAGACGCCGGCGGCGACGATCGCGGTCACGATGCCGGTCGGAATGAGGAAGATCGTGCCGGCCTGGCCGATGGCGGCGATGATCGCGACGATGAAGGCCCCGATGGCCGCGATCATGATGCCGAAGAACAGCTGGATCGCCGACGAGACGTCCTTCAGCGCACCGCTGATCCCGTCGGTGAACTGGGTCTTGATGTTTTGGAGCGCAGTCTTCTGCAGCGGCACCTTCTGCTTGTACTGCTCGGCCGACGACCCCTTCCAGTTGTCGTCGACCGACAGTGAGCCGATGTCCGCCAGCCCGACCCGCGCACTGACCGGTGACCCGATCGTCGTGCTCCACTCGTCGGCCGTGCTCGAGACCGTCGTGGGCTCGCCGAGGTGGGTCAGGATCTGGACCAGCGGGTCGAAGAACTCCTGGATCTTGCCCATCAGGCTGTTCCACAGGCCGACGATTCGGTCGGCCAGCCAGCCGAGCCCCCAGGGCACCCAGTCGAGAACGTCGTTGACGGCGTCCTGGAGGTCCTGGACAAGACGGTTGAACCGGTTGACGAGCTCACGGATGTCGTATGCGGTGCGGGACATGTCATTCCCCTGGTCTCGAAGGGCGGTCGGTCGTGTCGATTCGGGCCGGCGTCAGCCGACGGGCTCCCAGGCGCCCTTGTAGTGCTGCTCGGCGTTGTCCTCGTTCTGCTCGTAGTTGCGCTTGATCGCTCTCAGCGTGCTGGAGATGTTCGACGTCTCGGTCGACCCCTCGCTGAGCAGCCCGGCGACCTTCGCCTGGATCGCGGAGTAGGTGTCGGTCAGGCCCACCACCTCGGCGGCCCAGGACAGCTCGTACTCGCCGCGATTGAGCCCCCACGCGTTCGTGGCGGCGTTGAGCAGGGTGCTCGACGTCTGGTCCCACATGTCGGCGTCCGTCTTGAGCGCCTCGAGCTGTACTTCGTAGGTCATGTCGCTCCTCGTTGCGGATGGGTGCGTGGGATGCTCGGCTCAGCTGCGCAGGCCCATGGACCGGGCCAGCGCCACGGGGTCCTCGGACAGGCGCTGGAGTCGTCCCAGCGGACTTCGCGCGACGATGGTCTCCACGTCCTCGCCGCCGGCCCGCCGGTAGGCCTCGTGTAGCGCCTGCGTCGCCTCCCGGCCGAGATTGGCCGGGTGGGCGGACTCCAGCCAGTTCGGGTCGAAGATCAGGTCGACCAGCGTCCCGTTGCCGGCGATGGTCGCCTTGACGTGGCCGGAGGCGCTGCGCCCGGTGTACTCGCGGGTGAGGTGGTCGCGTACCTCGTTGCGGACGTCTTCGATGCTGTCGACCAGCTCGTGCAGGAGCTCGCTCATGACCTGCATGGAGGCGTAGACCGACCCCGACCGGTCCCGCTCCACCGCCTCGGAGAGCCGCGAAGCCAGTCCGTCGGCGTCGAGCGGTGCCGGTGCCACCACCCGGCCGCGGGGCCGCTCGTCGGCTTCGACGACGGTGGAGCCCCACTGCTCGAGGCGCGCGACGCCGGCCTTCGTCGCGGCTTCCGTGATGCCGGCCGCGAGCGAGTGCGCCGTATAGATGTTGCGCCAGGTCATCGACACCAGGATCGAGGAGATCCGCCCTTCGGCATCGACCGTCACGGTGACGGCGCCGCTGTGGTCCTTGGCGGTGACCGGCCCGAGGGCGGCAGCCGCCTCGCGGAAGGCATCCGCCCCCCGGACCAGATCGTCTCGATTGCGGCCGATGGCCTCCATCGGGTCGTGCACGGGTCCCCCTGTCCTCGGTGCCACGGGTCCAGCACTCGGCTGATGCGTGCGTCCCACCCTCTCGGGGGCGCCGCCGGGGCGCATGAGTGCCGGTGCTCAGATCGGGTGGAGTCGGGTCACCAACCTCGGGGTATGCGGCGGAACCGCACCCGTTCACCCGGCCGCAGCTGCGCCAGGACGTCGGTGTCGTCGTCCGCGACGACGGCGATGACGGGGTATCCGCCGGTCGGGGGGTGGTCCGCGAGGAAGACCAGCGGTTGGCCCGAATGCGGTACTTGGACGGCGCCGCGGACGACGGCCTCACTGGGCAGTTCCGGCGGAGCGCTGGCCGAGTGGCCGCGGTCCGAAGGGCGGCTGTCCGCGACCCGGTCGAGTCGTGGCCCGGTGAGGCGGACGCCGACGCGGTCGGTGTCGGCCGATACGGTCCACGGCTGGGAGAGCAGTGTCGGCACGGCGGTCGGAGCGAACCAGTCGTCCCGAGGACCGACGACCGCGCGCACGACGACATCGGTGACCGGTGGGGCGGTCGGCGCCGCGACGTCGACGTCGGCCGGCGCGGCGCCGCCCCGGTCGGCCGGCCGGACCGCCAGCCGCCGTCCCGGCGTGAGCGGCGCTGGGCCGACTCCCATCGTGGGGTCCGTGCTGGCGCTGCCCAGCACAAGGGGCTCGTCGAGGCCGCCGCGCACGGCGAGATACGTGCGCAGGCCGGTGGACGGCATACCAAGGCTCAGGAGCCGGCCGTCCGGCAGGTCGAACGGCGCGTCGAGCGGCGCGGCACGGTCGTCCACGTGCAGCGGAGCCGGTGCGCCGGTGACGCAGACCCGCACGGTCCCTTCGGCCCGGACCGCGAGGCCGCCCAGGAG
The DNA here is from genome assembly GCA_035535635.1 of Lapillicoccus sp. GTDB lineage: Bacteria > Actinomycetota > Actinomycetes > Actinomycetales > Dermatophilaceae > Lapillicoccus. The sequence continues at coordinate 6,570 of DATLPT010000204.1, forward strand.
CACCTCCAGTGCCGGCGCACCCTCGGCGTTGCCGAGCAGCCGGTTGGCCAGCCGGAGCGCCCGTCGGTCGGCCGCGCCGCTGCCGGTCACGCCGATGGACGCGTGTCCGGGACGGCCGAGGTCCTCCACGAGGGTGAGTGGACCGACCGCCTCGACGACGAGCGCGGTCACCTTCCGACCTCGACGAAGCGGACCCGTCGGCCGGGAGTCAGCAGTGCCGGCGGGTCGCGGTCGGCGTCCCACAACCGGGCATCGCTGCGGCCGATGAGCTGCCAGCCGCCGGGAGACGGCCGCGGGTAGATGCCGGAGTAGGGCCCGGCGAGCCCGACCGACCCTGCCGGTATGCGGGTCCGCGGCGAGTGGCGTCGGGGCACCTCGAGCCCACCGTCCGATCCGGTCAGGTAACCGAATCCTGGTGCGAAGCCGGCGAACTCGACGGTCCACACTTGAGTCGTGTGGCGTTCGACGACCTCGTCCGGGCTGATGCCGACAGCGGTCGCGACGTCCTGGAGGTCTGGGCCGTCGTAGCGCACCTCGATGACCAGTTCGTCGCTCTCGTCCGGCGCTTCGTCAGGGTCGAGGACCAGCTCGCGCAGCGCCGCGGCGAGGCCGGGGAGGTCCTGGGGAGCACCCGCGACGACGAGGACGGTTCGGGCGCCGGGCACGTGCTCGACCGATCCGCGGAGCGGATGACGGCGCAGCGTCGCGTCGAGGCGGCGGCGCTCCCCGGCATCGGCGACCTCGGCGAGCAGCGCCCGGTCGCCGCACGGGAGCAGTCTCATCGGCTCACGCGGCCGGCGGGGCGAAGGCCGCGAGCCGGACTCCAGCCTGAGCGAGAGCGTCACTGACGGCCCGGGCCATCTCGACCGCACCCGGGGAGTCGCCGTGCACGCATACCGACTCGGCCCGGACCGTCACCTCGGCGCCGTCGGTGGCCGTGACGCGCCCCTCGGTCACGAGCTTCACCACCCGGGCGGCGACCTGCTCGGGCTCGTCCAGCAGGGCGTCCGGTTCGGAGCGCGGGACCAGGGTGCCGGAGGCGGTGTAGCCGCGGTCGGCGAAGGCCTCCGGCACCGCCCGCAGCCCCGCTTCGGTGCCGGCGGTGAGGAACGCGGATCCAGGCAGTCCCAGCACCGGCAGCCCGGGGGAGTGGTCCGAGACCGCGCGGACCACCGCGGCCGCCTGCCGCTCGTGGTGCACGACCGCGTTGTACAGCGCGCCGTGCGGCTTGACGTACGTGACGGCGCCACCGACGGTCCGGGCGATCCCGTCGAGGGCGGACAGCTGGTAGAGGACGTCGGCGTAGAGGTCGTCGGCGGAGATGTCGACGAACCGGCGGCCGAACCCGGCCAGGTCGCGGTACCCGACCTGGGCCCCGATCGCGACGCCTCGCGCGACCGCGGCGCGGCACGTCGCGATCAGTGTCGTCGGATCGCCGGCGTGGAACCCGCACGCCACGTTCGCCGACGTCACGAGGTCGAGCATCGCCTCGTCATCGCCCAGCCGCCAGCGTCCGAAGGACTCGGCGACGTCGGCGTTGAGGTCGATGACCCGCTCCATGGCCCGAGACTCCGGTCCTGCGCGGGCCCTGTCAAGGCGCCAGTCACCGCTCGAGGGAGATCATCACCTTGCGCAGCAACACGTTCAGCTGGTCGAGCTCCCGCGGGCTGAGCGCGGACAGGAACTCCCGCTCGCGCTCCATTCCGGCGTGGAGGTAGTCGAGCCACGTCTCGCGACCCTTCTGGGTCGGGCGAACGAGAACGCGACGGCGGTCGATCGGGTCCACCTCGCGGGTGACGTAGCCGCCCTCGACGAGCCGGTCCAACCGGCTGGTCATCGCCGCCCGGGTCACATGGCAGACGTCGGCGAGCTGCGCGGGCGTGGCCTCGACCGGATACGGCTGGATCATCAGCGCGTGCAGCGTGTTCGAGTCCTCGAGGGTGAAGTCGAGGCCCGCGTGTGCCTGCGCGTCGGCCTTGCGCAGCTCGCGCACGAAGTGCTGCATCCGCGTCGTCGCGCCCTCGACGTGGGGATCCATGTCCGGCACCTGCGTGACCCAGCGGGCCACGTGGGCGTCCACGGCGTCGGTCCGGGAGGTCGGGCTCACCGTCCCAGTATGCCATTCGGCGTCGGACAGAGAAAACCCTTGAAAGTCTGATGACAAATAGTTAGACGATGTACTAACGTCGACGGCATGAGCACCTCAACCTTCGAGGACGCGGCTGTCTCCTCACCGCGATGGGGCACCCGGGACTTCCGGCTGCTGCTCGGCGGACAGGGTTTGTCCTGGGTCGGTGACGCGTTCCAGCCGATCGCCCTGTCGTTCGCCGTCATCGCCTCGGGTGGGTCGGCCACCGACCTCGGGCTGGTCCTGGCTTGCGGGGTCCTGGCCCGGCTGGCCTGCACGCTGGTCGGCGGGGTCTGGGCCGACCGACTGCGCCCGCAGACGATCATGGTCGCGGCCGACCTGGTGCGCGCCGCCGCGGCCGCGGCGCTCGCGGTCCTCTACCTTGGCGACCACCACCCGCTGGCCCTCCTCTGCGTGCTGGTCGCGGTGTTCGGCGGGGCTGGCGCGTTTTTTTACCCGGCGATGTCGTCGCTCAAGCCGATGCTGGTCGCCCCCGACCAGCGCCAGACGGCGAACTCCACCCTGAACGGCGTCCAGACCGCGTCCCTGACTATCGGCCCCGCCGCCGCCGGAGTGCTTATTGCCGCCTTCGGAGCCCCGTTCGGGTTCGCAGTCAACGCGCTGAGCTTCGTCGCGTCGGCCATGACGGTGGCCTTGATCCGGGCGCGGGCTGCCC
>DATLPT010000205.1:0-19275 GCA_035535635.1 Lapillicoccus sp.
GGCGGAGCTGGCGACGGGCCGACCGTTCGAGCCGGGTGACCTCGACGACTCACTGGCGGATGAGGCCCGCTCGCGGCAGATCCGCCGGCTGCTGGCCGCCTAGCTCGATGACCGAACGCGAGTATGAGGCGCTCGTCTGCCTTCTCGACGGGGTGTACGAGGCGACGACGCAGGTGGTCTCCGAGCTCGACGACGACGACTTCCGGCGGCCCACGCGCACCGAGCTATGGAGCGTCAAGGACCTGCTCTTCCACCTGATGTGCGACGCCCAACGGGCGCTGGTCGTCTTCACCACGTCCGCGGACGGGCCCGCCGACACCACCGCCGTGTCGTACTGGTCGTCCTGGCGACCTGGTGGGCCGGGAGCGGACGACCACGCGAGGTATGCGTCGAGGGCCGCCGCCGCATACGGGAGCCCGTCGGGCCTGGTCGCCCAGTGGACGGCGACCAGTCGGGCGGCCGTGCGCGCCGCTCGCGCCCACGACGGCGCGGCGCTCGTCACCACCCAAGGGCACGTGCTGACGGCCGCCGACTTCGTGCACACGCTGGCCGTCGAGGCCGTCGTCCACCACCTTGACCTCACGCTCGAGCTGCCCGCGCCGGGGTTTTCGGAGGACGCGTACGGGCTCGTTCTCGACGTGCTCAACGGTCTTCTGGGTGCAGACCTGCCGGCGGTGTGGTCGCCCACCGAGGCCATCCTCAAGGGAACCGGCCGCCAACCCCTGGGCGACGAGGACCGGAAGGCTCTCGGCGAGGACGCCGACCGGGTCCCGATGTTCGGCTGATCTCTGCCGGGCTGCGCCGGGCTGGCGACGGCGGCATACTCGATGTATGGGCTGGCGTCGAGCCACTCCAGCCGACGTCGCCCCACGCGACGCGGCCGAACGCGACCCCGTCGAGGCGGCGATCGCCGCCACGCCGCGCGTCAACCATCTGCCCAAGGGTCAGCAACAGTACGCGGATCTCGACCGCGCTCTGCCCATCGGCTACGGCCAGACCAACAGCCAGCCGACGACCGTTCGCGCCATGCTTCGCGCGCTGCGGGTCAGGCCCGGTATGCGGGTGCTCGACGTCGGCTCCGGATCCGGCTGGACGACGGTGCTGCTGGCGCGCCTCGTCGGCGAGACCGGCCGGGTCGTCGGTGTCGAACGGATCGCCGAGCTCGTCGCCGACGGCACCCACGCGGTCCAGGCAGCCGACGTTCCCTGGGCGTCCGTGCGCCAGGCCACCGCGGACGTGCTGGGCGTCCCCGCGGAGGCGCCGTTCGACCGGATCCTGGTGTCGGCGCAGTCCCATGCCGTGCCACGCCAGCTCGTCGAGCAGCTGACTGAGGACGGGCTCATGGTCGTCCCCGTAGACGGTCAGCTGCTCCGCGTCGACGCGCGCGGCCGGGAGGAGCAGCTCGGCTCCTACGTCTTCGTCCCCCTCGTCACCGACGACGACCCGGCCTGGGACTGAGCTCCGCGCTCGTCGCCCGCAGCACCGTCTGGGCTCTGGGCGGTGGGCTCGACCTTGGGGCTGGCCCACCACGCGAGCCACCCGAGCGCGCCGAGCGGCACCTCGAGGAAGTGCACGTAGAGCGAGTAGAGCACCACGCCAGCGGTCGCCTGCGCCGGGTTGGCGCCCCAGCCGACCAGCAGCGCGGCGACGCCGGTCTCCGAGACGCCGACGCCACCGGGTGTCACCGTCACGCTGGTCAACAGTCGGCTGAGGGCGAACGCGAAGAACATGTAGGGAAACGGGAACTGCACGCCGACGGTGTTCTGACAGAACCAGAACAGCAGGTAGTTCATCCCGAAGAACCCGACCAGCCAGAAGGTCATGGACAGCCAGCCGTGGCGGACCACCGCGATGGTCAGGTGCCGCTGGTCGAGGAAGTGCTGGCTCAGGCTGGGCTCGGCGTGCCGCACGAACGGCAGGAACCGGAAGGTCCGCTCGAGCCACCCGCCGATCCGGTGGCAGGCCGCCTCGGACGCCAGCATGGTGATGAACACCGCGAGAACCACGATGCCGCCGACCGCTCCGATGGCTGCCGCGCGCATGACCGCGGGGTTGAGGTCGCCGGCGAAGAAGATCATCAGGACGATGCCGACGATGGGCAGCAGCAGCCGCGCCATGAGGTTCCACACCCCGGTGACGATGAGCGACGTCGAGATGGCTCGCCGCGAGAAGCCCCACGAGCGCAGCTGCTTGTAGGTCGCCGCCGCGCCGGCCGCCCCGCCCGCGGGGAGCAGGTTGCCGACGGCCGAGCCGCAGATGTTGACGATGAAGGCCTTGACGTGTGGCAGGTGGGGCAGCGACCCGGTGAACGTGAACGTGTAGAGCCACAGCCCCAGCACCATGAGGAGGAACAGGCCGAACGCGGTCGTGGCAGGAATGCCCCGCAGCACGGCCCACACGTCGGCCCACGTCGTGTGGGCGAAGTAGGGGAGCGCCCAGCCGAGCAGGCCGACGGCCAGCCCGAGACCACCGACGAACTGGAGCCACCGCACCCAGCTGAGCCGCGGCTTTCGCGGTGGAGGCGGTTCAGGGCCCAGATCGGAGCCGAGCACCTCAGGCGAAGACATCACGCGCCACCCCGGAGCCGGCCGGCCGGGCGGCGTCGACGAACCACTCGCGCCCGAAGACGAGGGCGAACAGCGGACGAGGTATGCGGAGGAAGGCGGCCAGCGTCCGGTCGGCTCCGCCGTCGGCCGAGCTCTGGGACGCGTGGGCGCGCATCGAGGCCCGCTTCTGCGACGCATACCGGCGTACGTCGATCCGGTGGGTCACCGCCGCGCTCGCGCTGTACGCGCGCTCGAACGAGCTCGGCTCGAACTCCGGAGGAAACCGGTAGACCCTGGAGGCCAACCGGATCCCCCTCAGAAGCAGTTCCCTCGGAACGGTCGCCTGGAGGACGCGAGGCGTGCCGGCCAGCTCGGCGGCGCGGGCCCCGACGTGGTGGACCTTCACGTGGTCACGGTGGCCGTAGCCGCCGTTGGCGTCGTAGGTGAGGAGGACGTCGGCCTGCTCCTCGCGGAGGATCGCCGCGAGCCGCTCGGCGGCCTCCTCGGGGTCGGCCCGGACGAACCGCACCCGGCCAGGCGGGTCCGGCGGCGTCTCGGGTCCGAGACCGCTGTCCGCATACCCCAAAGTCTCGACCCGGGCCGTCACGAGCGCGCGGGCGCTGACCCGCAGCTCAGCCATCCGGACCGAACCGAGCTTGGTGTCACTCGCACCGATGAACTCGGACGACGCCAGCCCCAGCCCACCGTCGGTTGCGACGACGAGGACGACGCGGTTGCCCTCGGCCGCGGCCCGCGCCATGGTGCCCGAGGTCAGCAGCGCCTCGTCGTCGGGGTGGGCGTGAAAGGCCACCAGTGTCCGTCCCATGTGGTCGCCATTGTGACCCATGACATCCTCGGAGCCGTGAAAGTCGCCCTGCTGTCGGACTGCTACCTGCCGCGGCTCGGCGGCATCGAGGTGCAGGTCCACGACCTCGCGGCGACGCTCACCGCCCGTGGTCATCACGTCGAAGTGTTCACCGCGACGCCGGGGACGCACGGCGAGCGGTACGGCCTGACCGAGGAGGTCGACGGCATCACCGTCCACCGGATGGCCCTGCGGCTGCCGTGGGACCTGCCGGTGAACCCGTTGGCGCCGTTGCGGATGCGCGACCGACTCGCTGCCTTCGACGTGGCCCACGTACACATGGGGGTGGTGAGCCCGTTTGCGGTGGACGCCGCGTTCCTCACCAGGCGGCTGGGACTGCCGACGGCGATGACGTGGCACTGCATGCTCGACCGGTTCGCCAGTCTCGTGTCCGCGGTCGGGGTGGTCCGGCGCTGGGCCGCGGGCGGGATGGCGATGAGCGCGGTGTCCGACGCCGCGGCGCGGCCGCTGCGCCGGGTGTTGGCTGAGGCCGGACCGGTTTCGGTGCTGCCGAACGGGATCGACGTGCCGGTGTGGCGAGCGCGTGGCCCACGACCGGACGACGGCGTGGTCCGGTTCGTCACGGCGATGCGGCTGGCCAACCGCAAGCGGCCAGTGCCGCTGATGCGGGTCATGCACCGGGTCCGCTCGCTCGTCCCCGCCGAGCGTCCGATCGCGCTGGAGGTCCTCGGAGAGGGCGCCGATCGCGGCAGTGTCGAGCGGTACCTCGCGGACCACGGCATGGCCTCGTGGGTGAGCCTGCCGGGCCGGGTGCCTCGGTCGTCGGTTCGGGAGCGGTATGCGTCGGCGGACGTGTACATCTCGCCGGCCCGGCTGGAGTCGTTCGGCATCGCGGCGCTCGAGGCGCGGACGAGCGGGCTGCCGGTGGTGGCTCGATCCGGTTCGGGCGTTGCCGAGTTCGTCTCCGACGGCGTCAACGGGTTCCTCGCCGACGACGACGACTCGATGGCTGCGGCGCTCGCGCGGCTGGCCTCGGACGACGCGTTGCGGACCGGGATGCGGCGTCACAACGTCGACGAACCGCCCGCGCAGGACTGGCCTCACGTCGCGGAGCTCGCCGAGGCGGAGTACCTCCGCGCGGTGGGTGCGACGGTCCGCGCGTGACCGGACCAGCGTTGCGTGTGGTTGGCGTCGACGCGTCCGGTGCCGAGCGTGTGCGCGAGCGGTTGGCCCACGGCGACGACCCGCTGCGACTGCTGGCGCGTCACGGGTATGCGACAAGAGGTCCGGTCTCCGTTGTGGCAGAGGCGGATCCGCATACCGTCACCATCGTTTATGCCGTGGAGCGGAACGCCGCGCCGTTGACCGAGCAGGATGCGGATGTCCCGCATGACGCGGGCGTCGTGGTGGCGGCCGGCGAGCATCCCGTCGTGCTCCAGCGACTCGCTGTCTACGCGGTCGTGCAAAGCGTCCGCGGCGTGCTGCTGGCCCAGAACTCGGCACTGACCAACGCAGCCGGCACCTGGGGTCTCCCGGGGGGCGGGCTCGATCCCGGCGAGCCGCCCGAGGCCGCCCTGCACCGGGAGGTGTGGGAGGAGACCGGTCAGCGGGTCGACATCATCGGCATCGCCGCAGTGACGACGCGCCACTGGGTCGGCCGCGCCCCGAGCGGGCGTCTGGAGGACTTCCATGCCGTGCGGTTGGTCTACCGGGCGACGTGCCCGGCGCCCACCGACCCCGTCGTCCACGATGTCGACGGGACGACCGCGGCGGCGGCATGGTTCCGGTTCGAGGAACTCGACGGGCTGCCGTTCGCGGTGGGGATCCGGGACCTGCTCGTGCACCTCACCCGCGACGACGGCTCCTGAGGATCCCCATGATTCCGAGCAGCGCGCAGGCCAGTCCGCCGAAGACGAGGACGCTCGGGCCCATCTCGCTGAGGCTGGACACCTGGAACCCGGTCAGCTGGTTCGCCACGACTCCGGCCCCGACCAGCCCGAAGACGATGCCGACGAGGACGAGGCCCCAGTTCGGGCCGGGCGGCGGCGGCAGGTAGGTGACCTGCGGCCGCGTCGCCCATGCCGGCGGTGGGGCGTGAACCGGCGCCTGCGCGACGGGACCCAGATGTTCCTGAGCCTCCGTGCCGACCTGCGCCGGAAGCTCGGATACAACTGAGCTTGTTTCGGTGGACGCCGTGGAGAGCGGCTCCGTGACCGCCGAGTCCTGCGGCGTCTCGGGCTTTTCGTGCGACATCTGGTCGGACATCAGGACTCCTCGGTGACGACGATCTCGCCGGCCACCATGTTGACGTTGAGGGTGACCTTGGTGTCACCGCTGCCGACGCTGATCGGCTGGGCGTTCTCCGCGTCGATGCCGTTGTGGACCTGCTTGTCCTCGCCGGGCCGGTGCACGACGATCTGGCCGGCCCGGACGGTCGGGACGATGGTGGCGGTGGTGCCCTTGGGCACGCTGACGTTGAGCTGGCCGAAGCCCATCGAGACGTTGACCGTGTTGCCGCTGGGCACGCCGTTCAGGTTGAGCCGCGCTTCGCCGGCGGTGAGGCTGAACCCGTCGGCCGGCTGCGACAGGGCGACCCACTGGCGCTCGCCGACGCCACCGTGCGGCAGGTTGGGGACCGAGGTCCCCGCGACGGTGGCGAGCGCGGCGATCGTGACGAGGAAGGCGGTGAAGCCGGCTCGACGACCGGCCAGGCCGATGAGGAGCAGGGCGAGACCGGCGCCGACGACGGCGACCCCGGCGGCGAGCACCTCGGGCGAGCCCGAGAAGTCGCTCTCGCCGGCATACCAGGTGCCCAGGCCGAACCCGGTAACGGCGAGGCCCGCGGTGAGGAGCAGGCCGAGGAAGCCGCCGCGCCGGCGGGGGCGGTGCACGACGCGCTCGGGGGCGACGACGGTGCCGGTGCGGCCCGGGCCCATCGCGTGCGGCGGTGCGGTGGTCGTCATCGCGGGTGCCTCCGGTGTCGGCGCGGCGGCCGAGTGGTTCGGAGTGGTGGTGGGCGGCCGGGAGAACGTCGCGGCGACCCTGTTGCCGAACTCGCGGGCCTCCTCGCTCATCTGCTCAGGACTCTTGCCCTGGCGGGCCGAACGGATGGCCCACCACAGCAGGAGGCCCACCGGCAGGAGGATGGTCCAGAGCCACCAGCGGTCGGAGATGTTGCTGATCAGGGCGATCCCGATGACGACGAGCAGGGCGATGCCCCACCCGTTGCCGTGCAGGGCCTCTTCGGCGAGGATCCTGCCGTTCTGGTCCGGAAGCAGCGCCCAGGCCACGAGATAGGCGAGCCCGCCGATCCCGCCGACGAAGAGCAGCACGATGAGCGCCCCGCGGACGATCAGCGGGTCGATGCCCATGCGGTCGGCGATGCCGGAGCAGACGCCGGCGAGCCAGCGGTCGTCGGTGTTGCGCCGCAGGCCGAAGCCACGCAGCGTCGAGAACATCCCGTCGAGGCCCGAGCGGGCCGAGGTCGGGGAACCGGAGGTCGGCGGCTCGGGTGTGGGATCGGCCATGCCCTCCATGCTCGGTGCGTCCGACGATCCCGAGCCATGAGGGTCGTCCCTGACCGCACCCTGAACTCACCCCGAGCGGCCTTACCAGGCACGGTCGCATGGGCGAGGATGGTCAGGTGCCCGACCCGCAGCCTGTGGTGTCGCCACCGGTGCAGCGTCCGAAGCTCTACCGGTCGTCCAGCGACCGCTGGATCGCGGGGGTGTGCGGCGGGATCGCCGAGCACCTCGGCATCAGCTCCGCGCTCGTCCGGCTGTTGATGGTCCTGGCCGTGGTCGCCGGTCCGGGAGTGTTCGTCTACGGATTCTTCTGGGTGATGACGCGGCCGGACACGTCGGCCACCCAAGGGGTGCCGGTGGCGCGCTCGCGGCGGCCACTGACCAGGAACCAGGTCCTTCTCGTCATCGGCGCCACCGGCCTTGCCATCGGCTTGGGGTGGGTCAGTCCGGCCGGCCAGCTCGGCCGGCATCTTGGTTTCCTGCTTCCCGTCTTCGCCGTGGCGGTGGGCGCCTTCCTCGCCTGGTCGCAGCTCGACGCCAGCGAGCGGAGCCGGTGGGCCGGACGGTCGAAGCGTGGTCGGATCCTGGCCGTCGCGCGACCGGTCGTGGGCGTCGTCCTGGCCACCGTTGGGGTGGTGGCCCTGGCCACTCAAGGCCAGGGCTTCGACGTCGTGCTGACCAGCGCGCTGGCCGCGGTCGCCGTGCTCGTCGGAGCGGGCGTGATCGCGCTGCCCTGGGTGGTGCGGATGTGGCAGGGCCTGCAAGCGGAACAGACCGAGCGGATCCGCGCCACCGAGCGCGCCGACATCGCCGCGCACCTGCACGACTCCGTCCTGCAGACTCTCGCGCTAGTTCAGCGCCGCGCCGACGACCCTGCCACGGTCATCCGGTTGGCCCGCTCCCAGGAACGCGAGCTGCGTGAGTGGCTCTATGCGGACCAGAACCGGTCCACCGACAGCCTCGCGTCCGCCGTCACCACGGTGACCCACGAGGTCGAGGACGAGCACGGAATCCCGATCGAGGTGGTGGTCACCGGCGACCGGCCCATGGACGACGGCGGTCAGGCGCTGGTCAAGGCGACCCGAGAGGCGCTGCTCAACGCCGTCCGGCACGGTGCCCCGCCGGTGTCGGTCTATGTCGAGGTCGGACCCTCCGGCGTCGAGGCGTTCGTCCGTGACCACGGGCCCGGGTTCGAGACGACCGAGATCGGGGACGACCGGCTCGGCGTGAGGGAGAGCATCCTCGGGCGTATGCGTCGGCACGGCGGCGCGGCGAAGATCCGCCGGCTCGAGTCCGGTACCGAAATTGAGCTGACCCTGCCCCCGCTGGCCGGTGCGGACGGGGCCACGCCCGCAACCGCAGAGGCGCCTGCGAGCACGGCGGTGGCGCCTGCGAGCACGGCGGAGGCGTCTGCGAGCACGGCGGAGGCGCCCGCGACCGAGCCGCGTCCGAACGAGACGAACGCGGGGCCAACCGCTCCGCCGACCCCAGCGCCAGGTGTCCGTGAGGCGCAACCCACGGGAGGCCGCACCACATGACGAGCCCGACGCATACCGCTCCGGCGAAGGCGACCAGCCCGATCCGGCTGGTCCTCGTCGACGACCACCGGATGTTCCGTTCCGGCGTCAAGGCCGAACTCGACCCCGCGGTGACCGAGGTCGTCGGCGAGGCGCCGGACGTCGACACGGCCGTCGCGGTGATCAAGGAGACGCGCCCCGACGTCGTGCTGCTGGACGTCCACCTGCCCGGCGGCAACGGCAACGGCGGGGTCGACGTCCTGTCGGCGACCCGTGGCGCGACCACCGAGGCAGGACAGCCGGTGCGGTTCCTCGCGCTGTCCGTGTCGGATGCCGCCGAGGACGTCATCGCCGTGATCCGGGCCGGCGCACGCGGATACGTGACGAAGACGATCTCCGGCAACGACCTCATGACGGCGGTACGGCGGGTCGCGGACGGCGACGCGGTCTTCAGCCCGCGGCTGGCGGGCTTCGTGCTCGACGCGTTCGGCGCGGCCGCGGGGGAGATCGCCGAAGTCGACGAGGAGCTGGACCGGCTGTCGGCTCGCGAACGCGAGGTTATGCGGCTCATCGCGCGCGGGTACCAGTACAAGGAAGTCGCCAAGGAGCTCTTCATCTCGATCAAGACCGTCGAGACGCACGTGTCGTCGGTGCTGCGCAAGCTCCAGCTGTCGTCGCGGCACGAGTTGACCGCCTGGGCGATGGGCCGCCGGCTGCTCTGAGCGGCGGCCCCGCCTGATCGTGGTCCGGGGCGCTTGGGCGTCCACGCGGTGGAGGAACGACGACTCGCCCGCGGGTGATCACGGCGATCGCCGAAGCCATCAGCGCGCGCGACGCGGACGCCGCCGGTGCGGCGATGGAGCAGCACATGAAGAGCGCGGGCGAGCGGCTCCTGAGCTCGCTGGGCGACGCCTGACGGCAGGCGGCGTCAGTCGCCGCGGATCTCGGGGAGGCGGGTGGCGACCTGCGCGGCGATGGCGCGGTCGACAACGTCCCAGGGGATCGGCTTGTTGAGCGGAAGCTTCATCGTGCTCTGACCGGCCAGGTACGGCGCGAGGCTCGCGTCCAGCTCCGGATCGCCCTCCGGGACTGGGTAGACACTGACGTGGTTCTTCCAGCCGGCGATGTAGATGACGTACTGGCCGTCCACCGCGAACGTCGGGATCTGGTAGCTGATCCGCTCCTCCGCATCGGGAACCGCGGCGTGAACCCGGCGGCGCAGCTCTTGGAGCACCTCCTGGGTCGCCGCCGGGAAGCCGGTGATGTACTCGTCGACTGTTGCTGCGGTGGGCGCCATGGGCCACCCTCGCACGGGCGGCGCCCCCCGTCGAGGGTCCGGTTCGAATGGCTAGGTTGCCGGTATGCGCGTGCTCATCGGCGTGTTCGTCGTCCTCCACCTTCTTGGTGCGGCGGCGATCATCGGCCCCTGGCTGGCGGCGCCGCGAGCCGGCCGGATCCGGATGGCGATGGTCTGGGGCGCGCGGGCTCAGGTTGTCACCGGCATCGTTCTCGTGGGGCTGCACGAGCTGAGCAGCGACCCGTCCGACGCCCTGAATCGGACCAAGATCGGCGTCAAGCTCGTCGTCGCCCTGGCTTGTGCGGCCTGCGCCGAGATCACCAACGGGCGTCAGCGCCGGGCGCTCGCGACGGCCAGGGGCGACGCGGGCGGGTCGTCCGGCACGACCACTGCCGTTCTCCCGGCCACCGGACTGGTCCAGGCCACCGCCCTCCTGGCGATCCTCAACGTCTGCGTCGCCGTCCTCTGGACCTGACGCATACGCTCAGGTGTCGCGGTTGAACGCGATGTGGCAGTGGTCCCGGTGGGTCCGGTCAGAGAAGAACCCCGCCCCGGACAGCAGCCTCGGGCCGCCGATGTTGTAGGCGCCCGCGTCCTTGGCGTCGCGAAGGAACCCGTCCACCAACGCGTCCGGAGTCGACGCCGCGATGACCGACTGGCCGTTGACCGCCCAGATGTCCCAGGCTCGGCGGCGGGTGTGGTCGCTGAGCCGGTCCGTCGCGAACACGTTGTCCGGGTGCGGCTTGAAGACGATGCTGACGTCGATCTCGTAGTCACGGGCGAGGTCCAGCAGCGCCTGCATCGGCCTGGGCCGCAGGTTGTCGGCCGCGATGTCGGCCGCCGCCGCTGGCGGCAGTCGGATCTTCGAGTTCGTCAAGACCGCGGTGACCAGCGGCGCCGGCGAGACGGCCGGCAGTGGCACTGCGGCGAACACCTCGGTCACCTGCCACTCGCCGCCCTCCTTGGCCAGCCGCACGTCCGCCCCCGCACCGCCGCGAGTGATAGCGCCCGAGCCGTCTCGAGTCCACTGCTCGAAGGTGACGAGCAGCGACGCCGATGTCGCCGTCAGCCCGCCGTACTGGACCGCGATCACCCCTGACGTCGCCTCTGAACTGCCGCCCCGGAACGGTGCGGTCGCCGCCGTGAAGGCGGCGGCCCGCTCGGCCGAAATCCCCTGCGCCGCCAGCCGGCCTGCGACCGCCGCCTCATCCAACGCGCCTGGTGCCCACGCCGACGTCGCCTCGACCAGCCGGACCGCTTTCTCCTTGGCCACCGGCTCGGGCTCGTTCGGCGCGATGGGGTAGACCCGGCCGGCCGGCGGCGGCGGCGTGGCGGTCGTCGAGGTTGCCGGGGGAGTCGGGGTGTTGCTCTCCGACGGCGAGGGCACGCCCCTGGTCGCCGGTGACGACCCCGACTCAGTGGGTGCCTCGGTACACCCGGTGAGGCCGAGCGCGGCGGCGCCGAGCAGCACGGCCCGGCGCCCCGGCAGGCCCGTGGGGCGGTCGGCGGTCATGCCGCGAACGGTCCCGTGCTGGCGCCCCACACGTCGGCGAGGATGCGATCGGACTCGGCGCCGCCGTCGAGCCAGCGGGGCACGTACCGGTCGCCGATCCGGTAGGGGAGCAGGCGGGCGGCCATCGGACGGTCACCCCAGAAGACCAGCTCGAGCGCGACGCCCTGCTGCACCTGCGTCGAGAAGGTCATGTCGAAGACGAAGTTGCCCAGCGAGTGGGCGACGAGCCGGCCCTGGTGGAGGTCGAGGCCCTGCACCCAGTGCGGGTGCGAACCGATGACCGCCGTCGCGCCGGCCTCGACGAGTCGACGGGCCACATCGCGCTGCTCGGGAACCGGCTCGTGCACGTACTGAGTGCCCCAGTGCGGATACACGACGACCACCTCGGCACGCGAGCGCAGCCCGCGCACGGCGTGGGTGACCCGAGCGAGGTCCTGCTCGTTCAGTGGCCCGGTCCGCGGCGGCATGCGCACCGACAGGGCGCCGGCCGACGCGTCGGTTGCCGCGGGCGTCTCACCGATCGCGTTGAAGGCAAGGATCCCGAACCGGACACCCTTGCGCTCGACCACGGCGGGTTCGAGGGCGGCCGCGAGGTTCTCCCCGGCGCCGGTCGTCGCGAACCCGCCGCCACACACCACGGCCAGGGTCTCCCGCAGGGCGCCGTCGCCGTAGTCGCCGAGGTGGTTATTGGCCAGGACCAGCACGTCGAAGCCGGCGTCGCGCAGGCCGGCCAGCGACGAGGCGTCCGCGCCGAACGAGTCGCCACCCTGGGTCGGCCGGCCGTTGCGGGACAGCGTGCACTCGAGGTTGCCGACGGTGAGGTCGGCCGCGTGAAGCCGGTCGGCGGTGCCACTGAACGGCAGGTTCGGGTCGCGCGCCGCGGCGATCTGCTGACCCACGCGCCGGCCGAGCATGATGTCGCCCACCCAGAGGGTCGTGACGACGCGGCTCGGGTCCACGGGCTTTGCCGGGTCACCGGGCACCGAGACGGGGTATGCGTCGGGCCGGGTCACCGGGTCGATCCCGTCGACCGGCAGTGCCGCAACCGCCGGACCGAGCGCGTCCGCCCGGACCACCGCGAGGGTGTCCGGGCCGGACTGGACGGCGGTCAGAGCGTCGGTGTCGGGAACGGCGCCTCCGGCCGAGGCGCCGCGGACCACGTCGAGGACGTCGCCGGTTCCGCCGACATCGCTCCACGCCACCCGGCCGCCGGCGGCCGCGGCGTCGAACACCGCCCGAGACGCGCCGAGCCCGGCCGCTCGGGTGGCGTGGGCGGCGAGCACCAACGGCAGCCGAGGCCCGGTCGGCGTCGCCGTCGTGGAGGACGTTGGCCTCGCACCCGCCTGCGTGCTGCCGGCGGAGGAGGCGTCCGGTGTCGACGGCGTCGGGGCCGGCGTGCAGGCGGTCACCGCCCCGACGGCGCCGGCGGCGAGCCCGCCGAGGACCGCCCGTCGCGTGACGGCGCGCGCATCGGCCGGGCCTTCCATCGACCGAGGGTAATCAGTCGGCCTGTGACCGGTGTCAATCGTGCGGCGGCCGGATGACCGGGCGCAAACGGACCAAAGGTGCCCGAGGCGCGGCGGACTTGCGAACCGCTGCCGGCTCGCCCCGGCGCTGCCTCGATCCGGTGCCGCCGGGTCCTCACCGACCCCGGTTCACCAGTCGTGCTCGAGCGCTCGGATTGCCGGGCACGAACCCACCACTATTGACTGGGGAGCAGCAGGAGCTTCCCCGTTGTCTCCCGACCGGCCAGGGCGTCGTAGGCCGCCTTGGCCTCGGCGATGGGGTACCGGCCGCCCACCGACACCGTCAGCGACCCGTCGGCGACGGCACCGAGGATCTCGGATGCGCGCCAAACGAGCTCCTCCCTCGTGGCGATGTAGTTGCCCATGGTCGGCCGGGTCAGGAACAACGAGCCGCCGCGGTTGAGCCGCTGGATGTCGAACGGCGGCACCTGCCCACTGGAGCCGCCGTAGAGCACCATCATGCCGCGCGGGCGCAGCGAGGCGAGCGACGCGTCGAATGTCGTCTCGCCCACGCCGTCGTAGACGACGTCGACTCCGTTGCCGCCGGTCAGCTCCTTGACGCGCCCCGGCAGGTCGTCCATGTCGGACAGCTCCGAGTAGTCGATGACGTGGTCGGCGCCGAGCTGGAGCCCGAGCTGCACCTTCTCCGCCGAACCGGCTGTCCCGATGAGCGTCGCGCCCTTGGCCTTGACCAGCTGGACGAGCAGCTGGCCCACCCCGCCGGCGACCGCGTGGGCGAGGACCAGGTCGCCGGGCTGGACGTCATACGTGGAGTTGACGAGATAATGGGCCGTGATGCCTTGGAGCATGACCGCGGCGGCGGTCTCGAGGTCGACGCGGTCGGGCACCGGCACCACCGAGGCCGCCTCGACGACGACGGCCCCCGCCGCGCTGCCGGGTCCCTGGGCCCACGCGACCCGGTCGCCGACCGTGAGGTCCACACCCTCGCCAACCGCCTCGACCGTCCCGGCGCCTTCACCGCCGACAACGAAGGGCGTCGTCATCGGGTAGACGCCCTCCCGCTGGTAGATGTCGATGAAGTTGACGCCGGCGGCGGACACGGTCACGCGCACCTGTCCCGGTCCGGGCGCCGGGACCTGCCGGTCCTGCACCGTCAGGACCTCCGACCCGCCGGTCCGAGGGACGACGAGAGCGGGCACGGTCAGCGGTTCGGCGGTCACGCGGCAAAGCCTATGAGGGCAACCAACTCATAACCACACATATGGATGTCCATAACGCGAGATGATGTATCAATCCGCTTGCGAGAGCGTCCTGGCGACTGATGTTCTTGCTCCATGTCAGTCGCGACGCGAATGCGCACGGGTCGGCCGGTTCCGGCGACCACGTGGCGCGTCGTCGCGCGCTGTTGTCGTTGGTGCTGACCGTCGGCTCGACCCGCTCAGACCTTCCGACCGCAGCCGGCCCGTGCCGTGCGCACCGGCCTCGACCATGGGGACACCACATGACCACCTCGTCCGCGCGTCTCGACGCCCCGCAGCTCAGCCGGCCGGTCGGGCCGGCCGAGCTGCGCCAGACCGCCCGCCGCTACGCCCTGAACCCCAACCTGGCCGCCCTGCTCCCGGACAGCAATCGCGAACGCACTTGGGCGCGCCTCGCCGGCGATGCCCGGATGGACGTCTGGCTCATCTCCTGGCCGGAGGGCACCGAGACCGGGTGGCACGATCACGGCGAGGCCTCCGGCGCCTTCGCCGTCGCCTCCGGCCTCGTGCTGGAGCAGACGTGGGCGCTGGGTGCCGTCCAGCAGCGGACCCTCGCCGAGGCCGACACCCGATCCTTCGGACCCGACCACGTCCACAACGTCGTCGGTGTCGGACCGGGCCGCGCCCTGACCGTACACGCCTACGCGCCGGCTTTGGTCACCATGGGCCGGTTCGAGCTCGGCCCCGACGGGCCGTATCAGCGGACCGGCGCGCTGGACGCGTCGTCATGGTGACCGCAACCCTGCCCGCGGAGCGGGCCGCGGCCATCCACTGGGAAACCCGTCAGTTCTCGCGGTCGACCGCCCCGGTGGTCAGCCTCGTCCGTACCGCGTCGACGACGGTTGACGGCCTGCTCGACGAGGCCCGGGCGAGGTACCAGCGGATCTCGCCGCGAGCCGCATACCAGCTCGTCCTCTACGGCCGCGCGGTGCTCGTCGACATCCGGCCGGAGGCGCAGCGGCGCGCGGAGGGGGAGGTTCACCCCGAGCTCCGCCCGGTCGTTCTCGAGCGGAACGTCCTGGAGTGGCGCCTCGACCCCCGCAGCGCCGCTCGGCTGCCCTGGGTCACGGACGAGACGCGGGTCCTCGTGCTCTGCCAGGAGGGGTATGCGTCGTCGCTCGCCGCCGCGACGCTGGTCCGGCTCGGGCTGACCAGGGCGACGGACGTCGTGGGCGGCCTGCGCGCCTGGCGCGAGGCGGGACTTCCACTGGCGGCCTGACCCCGGAGGACGGGCGGGCATACTCTCGGAGGGTGCCGGACTGGCTGGCCGACTACACCACGCTGACCGTCGCCGACCGGGAGCACGGACTCGGCGCGGAGGACCTCGAGCGGCTGGCGGTTGCCGCATCGGTCACCGGTCACGAGGACGAGATCGTCGGGCTGCGCGAACGGGCGCATGACGATTACCTTCGGCGGGGGATGGTCGACGCCGCTGTGCGGTGCGCTTACTGGATCGGGTTTCACCTGCAGAACCGTGGTGACGTCGCCCAGGCCTCCGGCTGGCTGGCTCGACTACGACGGCTCGTCCCCGACGATGCCGATGCCCTCCTGCCGGCCCTGCTGCGGATGCCCGACGCGCTGGTCGAGATGTACGCCGGTGCGGCGAGCACTGCCCTGCCCACCTTCGAGGACGTCGGTCGGCGAGCGGCGCGGTACGGCGATGTGGACATGTTCGTCCTCTCCGGGCTGGGCCGCGGGCGGTGCCTGGCCCAGCTCAGCCGGGACGAGGAGTCCTGGGCGACCCTCGACGAGATCATGGTGCACGTCGTGGCCGGCACCGTCGCGCCGCAGGTGGCCGGCTTGGCGTACTGCTCCGTCGTCGCGCTCTGCCTGGACCGCTACGACCTGCGCCGCGCCCAGGAGTGGACCCAGGCGCTGACCGACTGGATCGCCGATCAGCACGGGCTCGTCCCGTATCGGGGCACCTGCCTGGTCCACCGGGCGGAGATCCTGCAGCTGCGGGGCGCATGGGACGAGGCGGCCGCGGAGGCCGGGTCGGCGTGTGACCGCCTCGTTCTCTCCGGTGAACCCGGTATCGGCCTGGCCCACTACCGCATCGGTGAGCTGGCCCGCCTCCGCGGCGACCTCGGGCTCGCCGAGCGGGCGTTCCACCAGGCCGCCGCATACGGCGTCGAGGTCCAGCCCGGACTGGCCCTGTTGCGGCTGGCGCAGGGCCGGCCCGATGCCGCCGCCGCGGGGCTGGACCGCGCGCTGGTCGAGTACGTCGACTCGGCACGGCGACCGGTCGTGCTGGCGGCCCGAGTGGAGGTGGCCCTCGCGACGGGCGACCTGTCGGCGGCGCAGACGGCCGTCGGCGAGCTGCAGCGCTTCGCGGATCCGGACGGACCGGCATACCTGCGGGGTCTGGCCGAACACGCTTGCGGCGCAGTGATTCTGGCGAGTGGCGACGCCGGTGCCGCGCTGCCCAGGCTGCGGCGGGCATGGTCTGTGTGGCAGCAGCTCGAGGCGCCCTACGAGGCGGCCCGGGCTCGGTTGCTGGTCGCGAACGCGTGCCGCGCCCTCGGAGACGACGACGCCGCCTCGATGGAGCTCGATGCCGCACGGACCGCGTTGGAGGCGCTCGGTGCGGTGGTCGACCTCGCGGCCGTCGACTCGGCGGCGGCGGCGGCGGCGGTGGGGGCGGCGGCCGGGCCACTCAGTGCCCGCGAGCGCGAGGTGCTCGGACTGCTGGCCACGGGCACGACGAACCGGGCCATCGCCCGACAGCTCTTCCTCTCCGAGAAAACCGTCGCCCGACACGTCAGTAACATCTTCGGCAAGCTCGGGGTGGCCAGCCGGGCGGCGGCGACCTCGTATGCGTACGAGCACGGGCTGGCCCCGACCCGGAGTCCCACTGGGTAGAACTACCCACGGCGTCGACGCCGCGTTGGGTGGTTCGGCCGACGCGGGACGGCCCGCCGGCTTCCTACCGTCGATCCAGATATCGACGACATGGAGGCCAGTCATGCAGAGCAACGTCATCTCAGTACAGACCGTGGTGGTCGGCGGAGGACCGTCCGGCCTGGTCGTGGCGTACTACCTGAGCCGCTCCGGCGAGGACTTCGTGGTCCTCGAGGCGGACGCTCGGATAGGTGACTCGTGGCGGCGGCGCTACGACTCATTGCGGCTGTTCAGCCCTCCGGCGTACGCGAGCCTGCCCGGGTGGCGGATCGCGCCGGCGGCGACCTTCCCCACGCGGGAGGAGATGGCCGACTACCTCGAGGCGTATGCCGCGCGGTTCCGGCTGCCCGTGCACACGGATTCCGCGGTGCGGCGGGTGAGCCGCTCGGCGGACGGCCGCTTCCTCGTTGAGACGTCCCGCGGCGAGTACCGGGCCCAGCGGGTGGTGGTGGCGACCGGTATGCACCAGGTTCCGCAGGTTCCCTCCGTGGCGGCCGAGCTGGACCCGTCGATCCGCCAGCTGACCTCGATCTCCTACCGCAACCTGAAGCAGCTGGCGCCGGGCGGCGTGCTCGTCGTGGGCGCCGGCAACTCAGGCACGGACATCGCGCTCGAGGCCGCCGCCGCCGGTCACCCGACGTGGATCGCCGGTCATCATCCGGGGCAGGTGCCGTTCGACATCGACTCGCCGGCGAGCCGGCCGGGGATCGCGGTGGCCATGTTCGTGTTCCGCCACGTGCTGACCCTGCGGACCCCGATGGGTCGCAAACAGCGGTCTGCCCACACCGGACACGGCGTCAACCTCGTCCGGAACAAGCTCGCCGACCTCGAGGCCGCCGGCATCACGCGGATCGGACGGATCGACGCGGTGAGCGACGGGCGACCCGTCAGCAGCGACGGCGTCCGGCCGGACGTGTCGACCGTCGTGTGGTGCACAGGATCCCGGCCCGACCACTCGTTCCTCGACCTCCCGCTGCGGTACGACGACGACGGGCTGCCGCGCCACGACCGTGGCGTGGCGGAGGAGCCGGGGCTGTACTTCCTGGGCCTGTCCTTCCAGTTCGCGCTCGCGTCCGAGACGATCCAGGGGCTCGCGCGTGACGCCCGCTGGATCGTGCGGCAGCTGCGCCGTGCAGGGACACGGACGGCTGAGCGGGAGAGCTCGACGACGCTGACGGCGGCGTAGCGCCTGACGGCACCGCTCCCGGGCGATGTCGCGTCGCCGACGTAGGCTGGACGACGCGATGACCTCCGAGCCGAGCACCCTCTTCGACGACCTCGACCTGCCGCGCCCCGTGCCTGGCGGTGACGTCGACGAGCGGGGAATCCCGTTGTGGGCAACGGCCGACGGCGGCTCCGACACCGCCGGCGGCCCGGGCCGGCCGACCGACGCCGACGGTCGCCTGCACGACCCTGACGAGCTCCTCGCCGGCCTCAACCCGCAGCAGCGCGAGGCGGTCGTCCAGCAGGGGCCGCCCTTGCTCATCGTCGCCGGGGCCGGCTCCGGCAAGACCCGCGTCCTGACTCACCGGGTCGCCTACCTGCTGTCCGCTCGCCACGTCCAACCCGGCCAGGTCCTCGCGATCACCTTCACCAACAAGGCTGCCGGCGAGATGAAGGAGCGGGTCGCCGACCTCATCGGACCCCGCGCCAAGGCGATGTGGGTCATGACCTTCCACTCGGCCTGCGTGCGGATCCTGCGCCGTGAAGCCGCGCGGCTGGGGCTGAAGTCGACCTTCTCCATCTACGACGCGGCCGACAGCCAGCGCCTCATGACGCTGGTGCTGCGCGACCTCGACCTCGATCCCAAGCGTTACCAGCCGCGGTCCTTCTCGCACGCGGTGAGCAACCTCAAGAACGAGCTCGTCGACGAGGAGACGTATGCGTCGCGGGTCCTGCCCGACGACAGCGGGTCCAGCCACCACGAGCGGAAGGTCAGCGAGGCATACACGACGTACCAGCGCCGCCTTCGGCAGGCCAACGCGCTGGACTTCGACGACCTCATCATGTCGACCGTCCACCTGCTGCAGGCGTTTCCCGACGCGGCCGAGCACTATCGGCGGCGGTTCCGGCACATCCTGGTCGACGAGTACCAGGACACCAACGTCGCGCAGTACCAGCTGGTCAAGGAGCTGGTCGGTCCGTCGCTACCGGACCACGCACCAGCCCACGCGGTACCACCCGGCGAGCTGTGCGTCGTCGGCGACGCCGACCAGTCCATCTACGCCTTCCGCGGGGCGACGATCCGCAACATCGTCGAGTTCGAGCAGGACTACCCCGATGCGCGGACCATCCTCCTCGAGCAGAACTACCGCTCGACCCAGACCATCCTCCGCGCCGCCAACGCGGTCATCGCGCGCAACGAGAAGCGCCGGGCCAAGAACCTCTGGACCGACTCCGGCGAC
>DATLPT010000206.1:0-7986 GCA_035535635.1 Lapillicoccus sp.
TCGAGGTTTCCCTCGGGCAGCTCGATGCGGAACCCGCGGAACTCCAGTCCGCTCTCGGCCGGTGATCCGGTCACGGTGTCTCCCTCCTCCGGATGAACAGTCGCCGTCCCGAGGCGAAGCCGGTCACACCGGCGGGGGCGAAGTAGACGACGAGGATGAACAGCAGTCCCACGGCGCGCCACCGGCTGTCGCCGAGGCGCCACCCTCGCTCGCAGCCGGAGCGCCCGGGCTGCTGGCTCCCGGCGTCCCGCACGCCGCCAGAGCCACCGCCGTGGACATCGCCACGAACCCGCCCGTCAGCCGGGCGCTCCACCGCTTCGACATCGTCGTCCTCCCGCTCCGGCGGGCGCGGCTCGCGTCGCTCGCGAGCCAAGAGTGCGCCTCACCCGGCTGGCAGCGAAGGTATGCGTGGGAGCGACGCCGGTTCATGGCGTGGCGGGACACATTGGCCCGGCATCGATGTGTGCCGGCCCCAGCTACGGCCGCAACGACAGCTCAGACATGGCTGGCTCGTTGCGTCGGAACAAACCCGAGAGCGACAACGACTCAGGCATATCCGAGTAGTCGCCCGGCTCCAGGAGCACGCGGGCGACCGGCTCAGCGGCCGAGCACCGCGTGGAGCTGGTCCGCGACGGCGTCCGGCGTCAGGCCGATCTCCTCGAGCACCTCGCCGCGCGACGCGTGTTGAAGGAACCGCTTGGGAATGCCGTGCAGGTGCACCGGCACGCTCAGGCCGGCCTCGCGAACGGCGGCCGTGACCTGCGACCCGACTCCCCCGACTGCGAGGTTGTCCTCGAGCACCGCGACCGCGCCGGCGTCCCGCGCGAGGTCGACGAGGTGCTCCGACACCGGCAGGCACCACCGAGGGTCGACGACGCGGACGGTGTGGCCCTGGGCGGTGAGCTTCTCGGAGACCGCCATGGCCGTGGTCGCCATCTCGCCGAGGCCGACGAGGAGCAGCTCGACCGCCCCGTCGCTCGACGTCTCCGCCAGCACGTCGACCGAGCCGACGGTCCGCAATGCCGGGAGCAGCGCGGGCGCGTTCTGCTTGGAGAACCGGATAACAGTCGGGCCGTCGTCGATGTCGACCGCCTCGCGGAGCGCCCGGGCGAGCTCCTCGGGGTCGCGAGGAGCGCACAGCCGCAGGCCCGGCACCAGGCCGGTCACAGACATGTCCCACATGCCGTTGTGCGAGGCGCCGTCCGTACCGGTGATCCCGGCTCGGTCCAGCACAAACGTGACTCCGGCTCGGTGCAGGGCACAGTCCATGAGCAGCTGGTCGAAGGCCCGGTTGAGGAACGTTGCGTACACGCATACGACCGGGTGCAACCCTCCATACGCGAGTCCCGACGCCATGGTGACCGCGTGCTGCTCGGCGATGCCGACGTCGAAGACCCGGTCGGGATGCCGGTCGGCGAACTCTTTCAGCCCGGTCGGGATGAGCATGGCCGCGGTGATGGCCACGACGTCGTCCCGCTCGCGCGCGACGGCGAGCAGCGCGTCGCTGAACTCGTCGGTCCAGATGCGCCCCTTTACCTGCAACGGCAGTCCGGTCTCGGGGTTGATCCGGTCGACGGCGTGGAATCGGTCCGCATCGTCGTTGCTGGCGTGGTCGTAGCCCTTGCCCTTCGTGGTCAGGACGTGGACGAGCACGGGACCACCGAAGGCCTTCGCCCGCCGCAGCGCCGACTCGACCCCCGGTTCGTCATGGCCGTCGATCGGTCCGAGGTACTTCAGGCCCAGGTCCTCGAACATGCCCTGGGGGGCGACGATGTCCTTGATGCCCTTCTTCACCCCGTGCAGGGCGCCGTAGACGACGCCGCCGACGACCGGCGTGCGGTTGAGCGCATCTTTCCCCCAATCGAGCACCGACTCGTACTTCCGCGTCGTCCGCAACGTCGCGAGGTGATCCGCGAGACCGCCGATCGTCGGCGCATACGAGCGCTCGTTGTCGTTGACGACGATGACGAGCGGCAGATCCTTGTCGACCGCGATGTTGTTGATCGCCTCCCAAGCCATCCCGCCGGTGAGTGCTCCGTCGCCGACGACCGCGACGGTATGCCGGTCGCGCCGGCCGGTGAGGCGACGGGCCTTGGCGATGCCGTCGGCCCACGACAGTGCGGTGGAGGCGTGCGAGTTCTCGACGACGTCATGCTCGGACTCGGAGCGGCTCGGGTACCCGGACAGGCCGCCCTTCATCCGCAACCGGCCGAAGTCGTGCCGGCCGGTGATCAGCTTGTGCACGTACGACTGGTGGCCGGTGTCGAAGACGATCGTGTCCTGGGGGGAGTCGAAAACCCGGTGCAGCGCGATGGAGAGCTCGACGACGCCGAGGTTCGGCCCGAGGTGGCCCCCCGTGCGCGAGACCGACGTGACGAGGAAGTCGCGGATCTCCTGGGCCAACTGATCCAGCTGGGAGGGGTCGAGGGCCTTGACGTCGTCGGGTCCGGAAATGGAGTCGAGCAGCGTCACGTAGGTCCTCCGGGGATGCGGGTCGAGCCCGTCCACTGTAGTTCAGCCGCGGCGCTTAACCGGTCACTCGCCGTCACAGGAGTGGCGCGGTGATGGCAGAGCGTCTGCCGCCGACGACACGTTTGTGACGAGGCGGGCGCGCAAAGCTGATGCCCCGGTCGCCGTCTGGCGGCCGGGTCTGAAGCAGGGTCATCGTCGTCGGGTGTCGTAGGAGCCGGGCGTCAGGTCCCAGACGGTTCGTCCGTCAGGGGTGAGGTGACCCATGAGGCGCCGATCGTGGACCCACCGATGGTGATAGCCGCAGAGCAGGACGCCGTTGTCGAGGTCGGTACCACCGCCGTCTCCCCAGTGGACCAGATGATGTGCGTCACACCACTGCGCCGGCATTCCGCAGCCGGGGATCGTGCAGGCATGATCCCTCAGCCACAGGGCCTTGGTCTGCGCCGGCGTGAAGCAACGGGTCGTGGTGCCGAGGTCGAGGACCTGCCCCGGGCCGTTCATCACTGTCGGCAGCAGTCCGGCATCGCAGGCGATCCGGCGTACCGTCTGCGGCAAGCACCGTGCCGGCGTCGGCACCGCCGACAGTGGTTCCCGCCTTGACCTCGTTCTTGACGTCATCGATGTGGACGGTAAGGAACAGCTGAGCCTTGGCCACTTGCGGTATTCCGTCTGGGCACGACACCGCCCGGCGCGTCAGCTCGAGTAAGGCGTCGGCCCGTCGCCGGTCCGACCCGCGCAGGTCCGAGACGCCGTCCGCCGGTCGGGGGGCTGCCAGCGGGCCAAGCGCGGCTTCGAGGACGGTCTTGCCTTCCACGTCCAAGCGGAGCACGTAGTCGAACGTCCCGTCGCCCTGGTCGTAGAGCTGTGACAGGGCCACCCGCCGGGCCGCGAGGTCCTGATCGGCCTGAAGCTCCCCCTCTGCGCCATACTCGGCCAGCAACCGAGGTCGCACCGCTTTGATCTCCCGCGGACCGTAGGCGGCAGCAAGATCCAGCAACGCCGACCACACGGACGGCACGGCCTCTGGGCGTAGCCGCGGCACGAGCCGGTCCATCTCACGAACGCACACTGTCGCGTTGCCGACGCCCACGGTTGCCGACATGACCGCGTCGCACAGCTGGGCGTGGTCATGGCTGCGCAGTCGTTCGGCCAACCGCACCAGCTGGCCTGCGCCCCCGGCCCGCAGGCTCGGCGCCCTACTCCCGCACCCAGCCGACACCGGCCATACCCGCCGCCATGGCGCGGGTCCGGTCCGCCGCCTCCGATTGCTCACTTCCCGCCAGAACGCCCGGATCGGGTGACGAGGAGGTCGGCACGAGGTCGGAACGCATTTCCCGCGCGACATCGCCTCGCCCACGACCGCGACCCGAGCGGCCTCGACCAGCCGGCCCAGGTCGTCGATCTCCCGGAGCACTGGGCCGAGTTCGCCTCCGGTGGCCTGCCAGAGCACTGACTCGACGTCGGCCAACGCGGACCGCGCCCGCGGCCGTGGTCTCGCGCCGCGTCGTCATGTCCCTGGGGGCTTCCATGGTGAGAACCTAGACCCGACCACCGACAGCCCAATGACGGCGACGGCGACGAATGGTATTGCTACATAACGGTTCTCGAGCGTCAATGTTCACGGTGACCGCCTTCATCCGGCGATCAGAGGCGCGGGATGAACTGCTTGCCCTGCAACGCTTCCAGGAGCAACGCGGCGCTTCGCTTGGCGGCCACCAGCCGAAGTCCTTCCGCCTCCAGGTGGCTCATGATCTCGCTGAGCGCCTCGGTGGTGACGTGCGGTCCGAGCTCGACCCGCGCCTCCCGGTAGGCCTGGCGCATCGCGGTGATCTGCCCGTCGATGTGGCGGTCGGCCAGCCAGGCGAGGGCAATAGGGTTCTTGCGCCAGCCGGCATACAGCCGGTAGTCGGGTGGGCAGTTGTCGAGCAGCCAGGCGAGGGCGGCCGGCTCCCACCCCGGCGTGTGCGCCGGCGGGACTCCGGGCGGCCAGCCGGGCGGGACGTGCGCGGACACCCGGCCAGTGTCCCGCAGCGGAGCGTGCTCACCAGTTCGCCTGCGCCGGCGCCTGCGGCAAGGCGACACCCGCCGGCCGGGCGACGTAGACGATGCCGCCGCTGCGCGGGACCCACACGTTCTCGAACTGCTCGCGGTCGTAGACCACTCGCACCTGTGCGTCGTCCGGGATCAGATGCGACGCAGGGTCGTTCACGACGACGTCGCCGGAGGCCGTGAAGCCGCGAATCACCATCAGATGCCCATTGGTGCTGTACCCGGCCCCTTTCAGCTCGCCCTTGCTGAACGACACCGAGGCAACGAGCGGGATCCCGGCCGCGATGAACAGCTCCGCCTCGGCCAAGGAGCGAAGCCTCGTCACGAACCCCTGCAAACCGAAGCGAGCCGCATACGCCGTGTTGAACGGCCAGTTGCCGCACCCGTCATAGGTGTAGTCGTAGACGTTGCGAGCGGCGTAGTCGACCACGGCGTCGACGGGCGGGTCGACCCACCCGGTGTCCGCCTCGCTGGGGCCGGTGCCCCAAGAGCCGACGACCATTGCGGTCGACGTCGGTGAGCACCACGCCTCTCCCCCGTTGTCGTGCTCCGGGTAATGGCCCTTGTGCAGCTCCTGACAGTACGTCGGCACCGCAAGATCGATCGCCCCTCTGGACGCCGGTCCGAGCGCGCCCACAGCAACCTTCTTGTCCTTGGGCAACCCCGAGGCCATCGCGCCCACCAGGCTGACCGACGGAACCACGCTCGTACCGCTGCGCCGCAGCAGGGACACCTCGAGCTGCCAGGTACTCAGTGTGTGGTCGTTCAAGGCGGCCAGGGTGTCGGTGTAGACGGTGGCGTATGCGTTCGCCTGCCCGTTCTCGGAGGTGCGGTTGATCGCGCCGCCGTCGTTGACGTCGTCGGAGGCCCAGCGGCCGAGGACGTGCCAGACCGCGGTCCCGTCGTCGGCCATCGCGCGGACGCGCACCTCGATCCAGGACCCGTCGGGTGTCGTCCCGTTCCACGAGGCGACGAGCTCGGTGTAGGCGTGGCCGGGGTCGACGACCGGTGAGGTCCACGTCGCCGAGTCATAGGTGGCCGTGGCGCCGGTCTCGACGTCGGTGTAGGAACGGGTGCCGCTCGCCGACGCGAAGACGAGCTTCCTCGCTGACCGCCGTCCCGTTGAGGGTTCCGGCCCCGAGCTCGGCACCTCGCCACGCGCGGAAGGTGACGTCTCGCGACGAGGGCCCCTTGGCGGCATACGAGCTCGGCGTCAGCGTGAGCGCGGCCGTGGCCGCCGCTCCGGTACCGAGGACGGTGCGCCGGCTGAGCTGGACGGGTCGACCGTCGGGGTCTCCTTCGACGTCACCCCGAGCGAGCTGATGTAAGCAAACCACGTGCCGGGCACGTCATGTGGAACAACCTGCCGCCGATTCTGGCGTTCAGGCCACCCGTACCCTCACGACGGACTCGACGGCGGCGGCCCCCTGGAATAGCGCGCGCGCGGGAACCGCCGCAGTCGGTCCCGCGGCCGTCGTGGCGCAGGCGTTCGCGCCGGGCACGGCAGCGGAGTCGACGAGATGGCCGGCGCCGAGCCTTCCCCGAGGCGCCGATCAATCGGACCTGACGGGGCGCATCCAGCACGTGCAGTGTCCTCATCATGCGAAGCGCCCCCTGCCAACACAAGCGCAATCACATCGCCGCTTCCAACGACATCACGAGTTGCGGTCCGCAGCGCCGGCCGGGTGGACTTCTTTACCAACTTCTTAACCGGCGGGCCGCCGCCGGCTCCGGCGTCAGCGGTTGACCAACGACCTCAGGACGTACTGGAGGATGCCGCCGGCTCGGTAGTAGTCGGCCTCCCCAGGGGTGTCGATCCGGACGACGGCGTCGAACTCGATCGGAGCCGAGTTCTCCTTGGTGGCAACGACTCTAACGGTCCGTGGCGTTCGGCGATCGTTGAGACCAGCGATCCCGGAGATCGAAAAGGTCTCGGTCCCGTCCAAACCCAACGAGTCGGCGTTCTCCCCCGCCGGGAACTGCAGCGGCAGGACGCCCATCCCGATGAGGTTGGACCGGTGAATCCGCTCGTATGTCTCCGCGATCACCGCGCGGACGCCGAGCAGCCGGGTGCCCTTGGCGGCCCAGTCGCGGGAGGAGCCCGAGCCGTATTCCTTGCCGGCCAGGACGACCAACGGGACACCCGCTTGCTGGTAGGCGGCGGACGCCTCGTAGATCGTGGTCTGCTGACCGCCGTCCAGGAAGTTGCGGGTGAACCCGCCTTCGACGCCGTCGAGCAGGAGGTTCTTGAGCCGGATGTTGGCGAAGGTGCCGCGGATCATGACCTCGTGGTTGCCCCGGCGGGACCCGTAGGAGTTGAAGTCTTTCCGCTCCACCCCGTGCTCGGCGAGGTAACGACCGGCGGGGCTGTCGGCCTTGATCGATCCCGCCGGGCTGATGTGGTCCGTCGTGACCGAGTCGCCGAGCTTGGCCAGCACGCGCGCTCCGTCGATGTCCTCGACGGGAGTTGCCTCCATGGTCATGCCCTCGAAGTACGGCGGCTTGCGCACGTACGTCGAGGCGCTCTCCCACTCGAACGTGTCGCCCTCGGGAGTGGGCAGCGAGGTCCACCGCTCGTCGCCGGCGAAGACGTCGGCGTAGTCGCGGGTGAACATCTCTTGGTCGATGGACCGCGAGATCGTGTCCTCCACGTCCTGCGGCGACGGCCAGATGTCCTTCAGCATGACGTCGGTGCCGTGCTGATCCTGCCCCAGCGGCTGGGACTCGAAGTCGAAGTCCATCGTCCCGGCCAACGCATACGCGATGACGAGGGGCGGGGAGGCGAGGTAGTTCATCTTGACGTCGGGATTGATCCGGCCCTCGAAGTTTCGGTTGCCGGACAGGACGGAGACGACCGCGAGGTCGTTCTCCTGGATCGCCGCCGAGATCGCCTCGTCGAGCGGCCCAGAGTTGCCGATGCACGTGGTGCAGCCGTAGCCGACGAGGTGGTAGCCGAGTTTTTCGAGGTAGGGCCACATGCCGGCCTTCTCGTAGTAGTTCGTCACCACCTTGGAGCCGGGCGCCATCGAGGTCTTGACCCACGGCGCGACGCTCAGCCCGCGGTAGACGGCGTTCTTCGCCAGCATCGCGGCTGCCATCATCACCGACGGGTTCGAGGTGTTGGTGCAGGACGTGATCGAGGCAATCGAGACGATGCCGTGGTCGATCTCGTAGCTCGTCCCCTCGGCCGTCGTGACCGGCACCTTCCTCGACGGGCGCGGCCCGCCGTCGCTGTCGTTCGGCGGCGGTTCGCCCCCGTTGAGGCCGTCGGGGCTGCCCTGCGGGGTGGGGTCGCTGGCCGGGAAGCTCGCCGCATGCCCGGGGTCACCCTCGTCGTGCTTGACGTACGTCGGGAGCACCTTGCGGAAGGCCTCCTTGGCGTCGCTCAAGGCGATGCGGTCCTGCGGTCGCTTCGGCCCGGCGATCGAGGGGACGACCGTCGAGAGGTCGAGCTCGAGGTACTCG
>DATLPT010000207.1:0-11837 GCA_035535635.1 Lapillicoccus sp.
CAGGACGACCAGATCGTCACCACGCCCCCGCAGGCGCAGCCCGACGAGCTCAACGTCCGGCCCGGCCGTACGTCGAGCCTGCACGTCCTCGACAACGACTCCGACAGCCAGGGCTCGATCCTCGGCATCGCCCCTGGCGACATCAGCAAGCCCGACGTCCCCGACGTCAGCGCCGCGGTCTCCGTCGACGGCCAGACCGTCGAGGTCACCGTCCCCGCGGACCCCTCCGCCCTGACGTTCCGGTTCAGCTACACCGTCAACAACGGCTCCAGTGGCCAGAATTCGCGTGCCACCGGCAGCGTCGTCGTCCACGTCGTCGACGACTCGGTCAACACCCCGCCGTTCGTCCGAGGCGGGCAGGCGAAGCTCGCCCAGGCCAAGTACCCCGTCGTCCGCAACGGGCACGTCACCGTCGGCGTCGTCGCCGACTGGCGCGACGGCGAGAACGACTCGCTCTCGGTCGACTCCGGCGACCCGGCAGTGAGCGTCGACCCGTCCGGGGCCCTGGGCGTGAACGCTCCCGACAACCCCGGGACGTTCCCCGTCAAGTACGCCATCGGCGACGGCCGCGGTGCCGCCTCCGAGGGCCAGGCCACCGTCACCGTCCTTCCCGACGAGGCCCGGGCCGAGCCACCCCAGACCCAGCCCGATGTCATCCGCGCCGTCGTCGGCAAGCCGGTCCAGCTCCAGCCGCTGGGCAACGACGTGCCCGGTGCCGACCCGACCGATCCCGGCGCCCGGATGCGCCTCGCCTCCGACGTCCGCGGCCCCGGCGCCCTCGTTATCGACACCAACCTCGACACGAACGTCCTCACCGTCACCGGCAGCGCCCAGGGCACCTTCCTCGTGACGTATGCGGCGCAGGTCGGCTCCGCGGTCGCGGCCGGCCGGATCCGGGTCGACATCCTGCCCAACCCCAGCGACGACCAGCCGCCGGTGGCGGCCCCCGACTCGGCGACGGTCCGCGACCAGGAACCGGTCATCGCCGACGTCCTCTCCAACGACTACAGCCCGCGCAGCGACGTGCTCGTCGTTCAAAGGGCCGTCGCAGACGTCGCGTGGCTGCAGCCGTCGGTCGTCCAGGGCCGCTGGGTCCGCGTCCAAGCGGGCAGCCCGCTGACCGACACCCAGGAGCGGCGCGGCAGCATCGACTACGTCGTGAGCGACGGCACCAAGACCGCGGTCGGCCACGTCTCCGTCGTGCAGAAGCCCCGGCCCGAGCAGTCGCCGGTGCCGAGCGTGGAGGACGACGAGGCCCTCGTCCGGATCGGCGACGTCGTGACCATCCCGGTCCTCGACAACGACACGATGTCCGGCGGCGTGCCGCTCAAGCTCGACCCGCAGGCGGTCAAGGTCGTCGCCGGCAAGGGCCAGGCCTTCGCCTCGGGCAGCGTGATCCGCTACGTCCCCGACGCCACGCCGATCACCGCGGACGACGTCGTCACCCTCGAGTACGCGACCTACCCCGAGGGCAGCCCGGATCGCGCCGCGACCGGCCGCATCACCGTCACCGTCAAGCCGCTGCCCACGCCGACCACGCCGAACCAGCCACCCACCGCCCGCAGCTTCACGGCCAGCGTCACCGCTGGCGACACCGTCACCGTCACGGTGCCGACCAGCGGCATCGACCCGGACGGTGACCTCACCTACGTCGCGGGCATCGTCGGATCCGGAGATGCTGACGGCGAGTCCATCGATTTATCCCTCGGCCGGGTCACGTCGTTCGGCGCGACCACGGTGAAGTACGAGGCATACCCGCGCAGCGCCGGCACCGAGGTCATCCGCTACGTCGTGCGCGACCGGTTCGGCGCCACCAGCGAGGCGTTCATCCGGCTCGGCGTCGTCCAGCCCGGCGACCCGCAGCCGCCGATCGCCGTGCTCGACGACCTCGTCGCCGCCCCCGGCCGCACGGTGAACGCCGACGTCCTCGCGAACGACCTGATCTCGCCCGACGACGAGGTCGAGTACACCGACCTCAGCCGGATCAACGAGCCGGCGGCGCTCGAGCAGTTCGCCAAGCTCGAGGACAACAGCTTCCGGGTCGTCGCGCCGGAGGAGGGACCGGCCAAGGTCCTCGCGTATGCGATCACGGACGGCCTCTTCGACCCCTCCCGGGCGACGTTGACGGTCCGCGGCCAGAAGGGCTTCAACAACCCGCCGACCGCGCTCGACGACACGGCCACGCCGAAGCCCGGCGAGACGTTCACGACCGTCGACGTCCTCGCCAACGACCGCGACGTCGACGGGGACCCGTCGACCCTGCAGCTGGTCGAGGCGGTCGGCGAGGGCGTGTCGGTCGTGGGCCGGCAGGTCCGCATCCAGCTGCTCGATCACCCGCGCGTCGTGCCCTACGTCATCGCGGACGCCGACGGCGCCAAGGCGATGGCCCTGGTCTACGTCCCGACCGCCGACGACGGAGCGCCGTACGTCACCCCCGGCAAGGTCGTCCAGATGGACAGCAACGGGACGACCACCGTCGATCTCGGCGAGTACGTCACCGACCCCCGTGGACGGACCGTCAAGGTCACCTCACCCGACACCATCAGCACGTCGCCGCGCGACGTGCTCACCGCCGAGCCACAGAGCGACACGTCCATCAAGCTCGCCGCCGGCCGGGACTACAACGGCCCGGCCGCGCTGATGCTCCAGGTCACCGACGCGACCGGCTCAGGGGATCAGGACGTTGATCAGTCCGCATTAACGGCATACGTGTCGATCCTCGTCCAGGTCGGGCCGAAGCTGCCGATCCTGCGCTGCCCCGACTACCTCGTGAACCTTGTCGGCGGCGGGCAGCCGCGCACTGTCGACATCCCGCGGCTCTGCCACGCCTGGCTGCCGACCGGTCTCGACCCGGCGACGGTCGAGTACACGGCGTCGTGGGGCCAGGCGGTCCCCGGCGTCGACCTCAAGCGGGAGGGCGACGGCAACCGCGAGGTCACTCTCTCCGCCTCGCCGACGGCGAGCGGCGACGGGACGATGACGGTCGCCGCGAAGGGTTCGGCCGAGTCGTTCCCGATCCGGGTCCACGCGACCCCGACCGCCGGCGCCGAGGCCCAGCAGCTCGCCCAGCAGGTCCCGCCCTTGGTGATCCAGCCGATCACCATCGCCGCGCTCAACGCCGGAGCCAGCCAGACGGTCAACGTCGCGCCCTACCTGCAAAGCCCGCTCGGCTCACCGCAGTGCTCGGTCGCGTCCGTGGTCACCCTCCGCAGCGGTGCCGGTGTGACCGGCAGCGGGTCCGGCTGCTCGGTCACCGTCACCGCGGCCAGGGACGCGCGCGGCGCGGCCACCCTCGTCTACGAGGCCTCCGACGGCCCGGGGCGCCAGGCGAACGGCGAGATTCGCGTGACCCTGCGCGGGGCGCCGGACGCGCCGCAGCGGGTCAGCGCGACCCCGGACCGCGTCGCCGGCGGTCTGGCCCGGGTCAGCTGGTCGCCGCCGGCCAACGACGGCGGACTGCCGATCCTCCAGTACGAGGTCGCCGCCAGCTCCGGGCAGCGCCTCACCTGCACCGCCTCGCCGTGCACCGTGAGCGGGCTGAAGAACGGTGTCCCGGTCTCCTTTTCGGTCCGCGCCCGCAACGCGGTGGACTGGTCGCCGCCGAGCGCCGCGTCCCAAGAGGTCACCCCCGACACCGCGCCGCGGGCGGTCACCGTGGGCACGGTGACGTCGGGCGACCGCACGCTGGCCGTCACCTGGGCTGCTCCGGTGAACGAGGGCAGCGCCATCGACCAGTACCAGATCCAGTGGGTCAACACCTCGGGTGGCGCCGGCGGGGCTACGCGTGTGGTCTCGGGGTCGACGCTCTCCATCACGCTCAGTGGCCTGGTCAACAACGACCAGTACTCGATCCGGGTCCAGGCCCACAACGGCGCCGGCTGGGGCCCGTACGGTCCGGCCGTCGTCAAGCAGTCGGTCGGCACCCCGGCCGCCGTGGCGGCGCCACGGCTCGCCGCGCGAACGCCGAACGCGAACGACGCGCAGGGACAGGTCACCATCACGTGGAACGCCACGGACCCGAACGGCCCGCCGATCACGCAGTACACCGTCTACCGCCGCGTCGGCGGCAGCGCCTGGGCGTCGATCGGCTCGGTCAGCGGGACGGCCTCACGCACCCTGTCGAACTCGATGCCGTACGACGGCCGGACCTACGAGTACACCGTCACGGCGACCAACGGCGGCGGCAAGGAGTCGCCGAAGGCCAACGTCGCCTCCTACCGGGCGACCGGCATACCCGTCGTCCCGGCCGCGCCCAACGCGGTCGAGAACGGGTTCGACTACCTCGCCAAGGTCACCATGACCCTCGGTGACTCGCGCGCGTCGAGCTACACCTCGGTGAAGTGGCGCTCCAGCAGCGGCGCCAGCGGCTCCTGGTCGTGTGGTGCCTGCGCAGATGGCGCGACGCGCACCTTCACCACCGGCCAGCTGCCGACGACCGTCCAGAACATCTCGGTGTCGGCGTGCAACGACGCCAGCCCGGTGCAGTGCTCGGGATGGAGCGGCGGCGCGCAGGTCCACCCGTACGGACCGACCCAGGCCGTCTCCGGGCTGGCCTCGAGCATCAGCGGCAGCGGCGGCAACTACACGATCACCTGGACGTGGAACAACGTCTCGAACGGGCGAGCCTACGACTCCATCCGGGTCAGCGGCGCCGTCGACCGCACGCTCGGCGGGAGCGCGGAGAGCGTCTCGCTGAGCGGAGTGGACTACTCGCAGACCAAGTCGATCACCGTGGTTCCCGTAGTGACGACGCCGCAGGGCAGTGACGCCGGTCCGGCGAAGTCCGACTCGGCCACGACGGCCGACCGGCCGCCCATCCTCGTCACCGTCGAACCGGCGGCGGCGCGGTGCGGCCTCGCCATCGGCAACCCGTGCCCGACGCCCGGCGTCTGCAACACGACGTGCAACTTCATCAAGGTGCGCATCGAGAACTCGTCGGGTAGCTGGGACTGCAACTTCAGCGACAGCAGCGGCTACTTCGCGGACTACACGATCCGGGCGGACGGTGCGTTCCACCAGGCCACCTCGTACTACGGCGGCCACGGCCAGACGTTGACGGCGCGATGTACGCAGAACGGCGTGACCAAGACCGACACCTACTCGAACTGGCCATGATGCAGAAGGACCACCACTGATGAGCACACAGACCGTCCCGACCGCCGGTTCGACGGCCACCCAACCGGAGGTTGACTTTTTCCGACAGACCTTCGACCGGCTCGTCGAGAACATCGACCGAGCCATCCTCGGCAAGGACCACGTCACCCGACTGGCCCTCACCTGCCTGCTGAGCGAGGGACACCTCCTCCTCGAGGACTTCCCGGGCACCGGCAAGACCCAACTGGCCCGCGCGCTCGCCGCGTCGGTCCAGGGGTCGAACAGCCGGATCCAGTTCACCCCCGACCTGCTGCCCAGCGACGTCACCGGGGTGACGATCTACGACCCGAACGTCAAGCGGTTCGAGTTCCACCCAGGCCCGATCTTCGCGACCATCGTCCTCGCCGACGAGATCAACCGGGCCTCCCCGAAGACCCAGTCCGCCCTCCTCGAGGTCATGGAGGAGGGCCGGGTCACCGTCGACGGCGTGGCCCACGACGTCGGCGACACCTTCATGGTGATCGCCACGCAGAACCCCATCGAGCAGGCCGGCACCTACCGGCTGCCCGAGGCCCAGCTGGACCGGTTCCTCATGAAGACGAGCGTGGGCTACCCCGACGCCGACGCCACCGTGCGGATCCTCGGCGACGCCAAGGTCCGTGACCGGGCCCGCCGACTGCAGCCGGTCGTCACCTCTGCCGTCGTCGGCGACATGGCCGCGCTGGCCGACGAGGTCTACGTCGACCCAGCCCTGCTCGGGTATGTCACGTCGATCGCCGAGGCTTCACGTCGCCACCCGTCGCTCAAGCTCGGCCTCTCGGTCCGCGGCTGTCTTGCCTACGTGCGCTGCGCCAAGACCTGGGCCGCGTCCCAGGGACGGACCTACGTGATCCCCGACGACATCAAGCTGCTGGCGATGCCGGTCCTCTCGCACCGCCTGCTCCTCGACGCCGAGGCCCAGTTCTCGGGGATGACCGTCGAGCAGGTCGTCGAGCAGGTCCTCGGCGACGTCCCGCCGCCGGTCCACGGCAGCGGTCAAGCACGAGCCGGTATGCCCGTGGTCGCCGCCCGCTCGTCCCGAGCGGATCCGGACGAGCTGCTCTGGCCGGCCGAAGAGGAGGAGGCCGAGGCGCGGACCCTGCACCGCACCCCGAACCCGCAGACCGACCCGCATACGCCGCACTCGCAAACGTCCAACCCGAGCTGACCGCGACTCGTGACCACCGCCCCCACCACCGCCGCCGCACCGGCGACCCGCCGTGCGCTGCGCGAGGCTGCCCGCCGGCAGTCGGGGTGGCGCGGGTGGGTCAACTCCCTGCGGTCGCCGAACCGGACGCCGTCGCAACGGATCCGGATCGCCGGGCGGGCTCTCGCCGAGCGAACGCGTCCCGTCTGGGGACCGGTCGCGACTGCCGTCCGATGGGTCTCCCCGCTGGGGTGGGCGATCCTCGCGCTGGGCCTCGGGTGCTGGTACGTCGGCGTGCGGCTCGGCTGGGTGGAGCTGCTCGTCGTGGCGGCGGCTTGCGGCATCCTCGTCCTCACCTGCGTGGCGCTCACTCTCGGCCGGGTGCACGTCGACATCCACAGCGAGGTCGATCCTCGCCGGGTCACCGTCGGCGACCCTGCGACCGGACGCGTCGCGGTCCGCAACCTGGCGCGAACCCCGTTGCTGCCGTTGCTCGTCGAGCTGCCGGTCGGGGTGACGGCCGCCCGGTTCGTGCTGCCGCCGCTACGGGCCGGTGTCGAGCACGAGGAGCTGTTCGTCGTCCCGACCCACCGGCGTGGCGTCATCGCGGTCGGACCGGCCCGCACCGTCCGCGGCGACCCGCTCGGCGTCCTGCGGCGCACTGTCGAGTTCAGCCAGGTCCAGGAGCTCTTCGTGCACCCGCGCACGGCACACCTGGAGTCCCTCGGCGCCGGTTTGCTCCGCGACCTCGAGGGCACGGTCACCGAGGACAACTCGATGAGCGACCTGGCGTTCCATGCGCTGCGCGAGTACCAGCCCGGCGACGACCGGCGCTACATCCACTGGCGCTCCTCGGCCAAGGCCGGGTGGCTGCTGGTCCGCCAGTTCCTGGACACGCGTCGCTCGCACGTGACAGTGCTGGTCGATACCGACCCGCGGTCGTACACCGGTGGTGAGGACATCCTCGACGAGTGGACCGGCGAGCATGACGAACCGCTCGTCGCCGCGCACAGCGCGCCGGAGATCCCCGACCTCGAGACAGCGATCAGCATCGGCGCCTCGATCGTGCTGCGCGCCATGCGTGACGAGCAGGACGCCACCATCGTCTGCGGGTCGCACGACATCAGCCGGAGCACTCCGCACCTGACCCTCGACACGCTGGCCCGGGTCGAGCCCGCGCCGGTCGACGTCACCGGCCTGGCTCTGCGCGCGGTCGACCTCGCCGGTGACACGAGCATCCTCTTCGTCGTCACCGGACCGAACCGGCCCTTCGTCGAACTTCAGCGCGCGGGAGCGCAGTTCGGCCCCGAGGTGCGCACCGTCGCGGTCGTGGTCGACCCGGACACTACTGCCGGTATCAAGCGCGGCGGCGGCCTCACCATCCTCACCGTGACCAGCCTGGCCGACCTGCGCCGCGTCGTGGCCGCGGGAGTAGCCGCGTGACCGCCACCCCGTCGGTCGGCAGCCGGTCCCGCGGCGCCCGCACGACTCAGCTCCTCGCCCGTTGGCGGCAGTGGCTTCCGGCGGTCGAGGTTCGCGTCGACCTGGTCTTCTCGGCGGCTCTGGTCCTGCTCTGCCTCGTCGGGTTCAGCACCACCTACTACGGGTATGCGTGGCTGCTCGTCGGCGCGGCGGGGGTCGTGCTCGGGCTGGTCGTCAGCCACCTCGTCGTGAGCCGCCGCTGGCCGGCGGTGGTCACCCTGGTCGGCTTGGCCGCGGTCTACCTCCTGCTCGGCGGTCCGATCGCGGTCCGGGAGGGCCTGGTCGGCGGGATCGCGCCGACGCCGGAGGTCCTCTTCGAGCTGGCTACGACCGCGATGCGCGGCTGGAAGACGCTCCTCACGTCGTTACCGCCGATCGACTCGCACGGGCCGCTGATGGCCCTGCCGTTCATGTTCGGGCTGGTCGGGGCCGCGGCGACCTACACCGTCGCCCGTCGGTGGCGCCGCTCGTACGCGGCGCTGCTGGTCCCGCTCGTGCTGCTCGGCCTGAGCATCGCCCTCGGCACGCTGACCCCGGCCTCGGTCGCCCTCCAGGGCGCGGTCTTCGCCCTGGTGGCCATCGGGTGGTCGTCCCTGCGGACCGGTCGCGGCCGGCCCACCCTCCAAGACGGCGGCGGCCGGCGCACCCGCGCCGCGACCGTCGCGGCGCTCCTCGCCGTCGCGGTCGCCGGTGGCCTCTTCGTCGGGCCGCACCTGCCCGGCTCGGCCGATGCCGACAGGACCGTCTGGCGGACGGCGCTCGAGCCGCCGTTCGACGTGAGCCAGTTCCCCAGTCCACTGGCCGGGTTCCGCAAGTACACCGAGCCGAATGCATCAGAGCTCTTCGACAGGACCCTCTTCGAGATCGACGGGCTCCCCGAGGGCACGCCGATCCGGCTGGCGACCCTCGACACCTTCGACGGGTCGGTCTGGGGGGCCGGAAACGTGGCAGCGGGCAGCGCCCCGACCGGCGCCGGCACGGGCGGCACCGGCGCGGACGACGCCGCGACCTTCCGCCGAGTCGGCAGTCACATCGCCGCGAGCGGCCCCGGTCGCGAGGTCACCGCGACCGTTCGCATCGCGCCGGACGGGTACGCGGACGTCTGGCTCCCGACCGCCGGGGTCGTCACGGGCATCGACTTCCAGGGGAACCAGGGTCGGGTGACGGCCCTCGGGGACGATCTTCGGTTCAACGTCGCGACCAACACCGGCGTCGTACCGACCACGCTGCGGGGCGGCGACGCATACCAGCTCACTGCGGTGATTCCCTCGCTGACCGCCGACCTGCCGTCCGCCGTCTCGGTCGAGGGTGCGCCCATCGTCGACACCCAGGCGCTGGGGTTTCTGGACGCCAAGGTCGACGCGTGGAGCGGGCAGCAGGCCGACCCGTGGACCAAGCTGGTCGCCATCGCCAAGGCCATGCGGGCCGGCGCCTACACCGACGGCGGGCCGCCCGGGAACTACCAGAACGTCTTCCTGCCCGGCCACTCGCTGGCCCGGCTGCAGCGGTTCGTCCGGTCCGAGCAGCTGGCGGGCGACGACGAGCAGTACGCCGCGGCGCTGGCGCTCGCCGCGAACCGGCTCGGCATCCAGGCCCGGGTGGTCTTCGGGGCGACACCGGAAGCGTCCGGCTCTGTCCAGACCGTCAAGGGTTCCGACATCCACGCCTGGGTCGAGGTCCACGCCGCTGACGGCACGTGGGCCTCGATCCTCCCGCGCGACTTCCTGCCCGACCGCAAGAAGCAGCCCGAGCAGCAGCAGCAGCGGTCCGAGGAGCAGAAGACCGGCGCCCAGGTGCCGCCGCCCGTTGCCAACAACCCGCCGTCGGTGCTTCAAGGCCCGGACCAGGCGCAGAACGCGACGCAGAACCGCAAGCCGCCACCGAAGAACCCCCTCGACCCCAGCAACTGGCCGGACTGGCTGAAGTGGCTGGTCACCTACGTGGGTCTGCCGCTGCTCGCCCTGCTCCTCCTGTATGCGGTCATCCGCGCGGTCAAGGCGCGGCGTCGGGCCCGCCGCCGCACCCGGGGCCGCGCCGGCGCGCGCATCGCCGGCGGCTGGACGGAGGTCGTCGACACTGCAGCTGACCTCGGAGTCGTGCTGCCCGTCAACGGGACCCGCCGGGAGCAGGCGGCGGCCCTCGATGCCCGGGTGGGCGACGCATACGACTTCCGTCCGTTAGCGGTTCGCGCGGACGCGCACGTCTTCGCGCCAGCGGCGCCGTCGCTCGAGGAGGCCCGGGCGTACTGGGTGGACGTCAAGGCGGCCCGGAAGGTTCTGCGCCGTCAGTTGCCCTGGTGGCGGCGCCTGCTCGCGGACGTCTCGCCCAGCTCGGCCCGGACTCCGGGCGGTCGCCGGCCGGTGCGCCGCCAGCCGTCGCTACGCCGTGGCCGCGAGCCTGTGACGATCTCGTAGAAAATCAGTTGCGGTCGGGTGTATCAGTCGAAGTGCCAGCCACATCTTTCGGGTGCGGTTCAGACTTTGCGCGGGAAGGCCCACCGATGAGCCAGCTCGACCGGCCAACCGAACTTTCGAGGTTGCTGGTGGCTGCCTCAGAGGGCGACCAGCAAGCCTGGATCGTCATCACCGACAGGTTCACCAACCTGCTCTGGTCCGTGGCCCGGTCGTACCGGCTGGGACACGACGATGCTGCGGACGCGGTCCAGAACACCTGGCTGCGGCTGCTCGAGAACCTGACCAAAATCGACAACCCGGAGGCACTACCCGGATGGCTGGCGACGACCGCACGCCGGGAGGCGTTGGGGGTCCTGCGCCGCAGGGGCCGCGACGTCCTCACGAGGAACGAGGACACCGGCACCGACGCCGTGGATCCCCAGGCAGCCGAGCTGGACTCCGCGCTGCTCGACAGCGAACGCGATGCCCAGTTGTGGGCCTGCTACGCGCAGCTGCCGGACCGCTGCCAGCAGCTCCTGCGTGTGCTGATGGCGTGCGACCGGCCGGTCTACGCGGAGGTGGCGGAGGCGTTCGATATGCCGATCGGCTCCATTGGTCCGACGCGGATGCGATGCCTGGAGCGCCTCAGGCGTTTGATGGACGAGTCCGGGTACACCTTCGACGGACAGTCGGATCGGCCCAAGGACCGACACAGAGAGGCACGCACCTGATGAGCGACCGACCGCGCGGCTCGTTCGGCCTGGACGACGCCGACCTGGAGCTCCTCGACCGGCTCAGCGCGATTGCTAGTGCCGTCGATCCCGTGCCGGACCATGTCCGTGAGATGAGTCGGGCCCTGTTCGCCTTCCGCAACGTCGACGCCGAGCTCATGGAAGTGGTCGAGCTCGACGGCGACCAGCTCGAGGCGGTTCGCGGCGGTGCGCCGACGAGCCGGATGCACTTCTTCGAGTTCGGTGAACTGTCCCTCGACGTCGAGCTGACGATGACGGGGGGATTCTGTGAAGTGGTCGGCGTGGTCGCCGATCCGGGCGGCTCAGCCGGGACGTCGGTCACGGTCGACACGGTGGGCGCCTCGTTCACGACGATGCCGGACGAGGACGGCCGGTTCGTGGTACGCAATGTCCCCACGGGAATGGTCCGCATCTCCTTGGACCGCGGCTCTCGGCCCAAGGTTGCGACGCCCTGGTTCGACGCCGGCTGAATCCCTCCCGTATGCCTCTAGGCCCCCCACGCGGTGAACGCCGACGCGGTGGCCTCCGAAAGCGGGTCGTCCGCGGCCTGACGGGCGGCCAGCCAACCCTCGGCGAGCGAGCCGCCCTGACCGACGACATCGTGCACATTGCGCATGACGCCGACCGTCGCGCGGTCATTGACCGGGACCACGCTGGCCAGGACGGTCGCGGTTCCCATGGCCAGCAGGCTGGACACCAGCCCCAGCGCCTCGTGCGCGCCGATCGGCGCCGAGTTGCCCGAGTCGCAGGCCGAAAGCACCATCTCTAACGGAGGCCGCTCCAGCCGGTCGAGGTCGTGAACCGTGAGCGGCCCGTCGTACATCGTCAACGACGAGAACATCGGAGCGTCCGCCCGAAACGTCCCGTGGGCCGCGACGTGAGCGAGCCGGGCGCCCTCGAGGACGTCCAGTGCACCGGCCACTGTGGCCG